>CAWUMN010000004.1:0-27114 GCA_963923595.1 uncultured bacterium | reverse complement strand
GTAAACATGCACCGGCGTGCCGCCGGGCAGGATTTTATAAAGGGACTTCGCCGCACTCGCGGGAAGGCGAATGCAACCATGCGAGGCGGGTTGGTTGGGAACATGGCCTTGATGAAAACCTATCGCTGAAGCCTTGCCGTCGAGGGTGTGCAATCTCATGAAATGAGGCATCGGGGCCCCGAGAAAAACCATTCCCTCGGGGATCGGTGTAGTTCTTGTATCAATTTCCCCGGGCAAATCCTCCCCGGTATCGGCGTTACGCAGCTTGCCGTAGAGATTCGAAGAATGGTTCGGGTTTTTTTGACCGATCCGGTAGTCGCCCGTGGCCGTGCGGAAATTTCGTTTGCCGCTGGCGATGCGTGTGGCCGCCAGAAGTTGGTTGGCCGAGTAGACATAGGCGCGCTGGCGGTCGAGATCGACAATCACACCGGAACGCGTTGGGTCTAGCGGGGCGGCAACCAACTCCTCGTTGAAAACTGCGAGCGAATTCGGCGAGGCCTTGATGGCTTCATCGATGAGCGCCAGGTCGGTCGGCTTCATCGCAGTGGGGACATGGGGAGCGGGCGTCTTCTTCAGAGTTTGGCATGAGGAAAAAAAGAGCGCCAAGGTCAGAATGACCAGAGGGAGCGTTTTTTTCATACGAGGAGAATTTTCAACAGGACGAGTTTTTGCCAAGCGGAGGTCTATTGCAAATGAACTTCATGGAAACATCGACTCGATCAAAGAGGCGTAGCGCTCGGTGATAATGTGCCTCTTCAGCTTGAAGGTGTTTGTCATTTCGTCCCCGACCTCGAAAGGCTTCGGCAAAAACCGGAAGTCGACGATGCGTTCAAAACTCTTGAAGCCAGAAGCCGGGTTGATGAGTTTGCGGATATCCGAATCAACCAGGTGGCGAGCCACGGGATTGGCCTCCAGTGCCTCGGCGGTGGCAGCGTTGACTCCGGCTCTTCGGAATGGCTCGTAGGACGGAAAAATCAGCACACCGAGCGATTTTTTATCCTGACCGACAACCATGCATTGATCAATAAATTCGGACTGCACCAAGCGGGCCTCAATTGGAACCGGTTCGATGTTTTCGCCATTGAGCAGGACGATGGTTTCCTTCGAGCGGCCGAGAATTTTCAGGCAGTCGTTGAAGGTCACCATGCCGATGTCGCCGGTGTTCATCCATCCCTCCCGCAGCACCCGCCCGGTTGCCTCGGGATTTTTATAATACCCACGCATGACTTGCGGACCCTTCACATGAATCTCGCCACGCAGTCCGCGACCACCTCCGTGCCGCGACGGATCGGGGTAGAGAATGGCGCCAGTGGCGAGATCGACGATCCGGATTTCGGTGTGTGGAAAAAACGGCCCGACCGTGCCGATCACCAGATTGCTCCAAGTGCGCACGGCCAGCACGGGCGAGGTTTCCGTCATTCCGTAACCTTCGAGAACCGGGATGCCGATGTAGTTGAAAAACTCATCCACATGGGGTTGAAGAGCGCCGCCGCCGGAGATGGTTCCGCGAAACTCCCCGCCCACGATGGCGCGGAGTTTTTTTAGAACCAAACCGTCGAGGAGTATTGCCGGAAGGATCGACAGGAACCACAATACCGCGTGCTGAAGCGCCAATCCGAGGCTTTCGGCGAGCGAGCGACCATGCATGTCAATTTGTTGACCATGGAAAAAACTCTCGGCCCGCTTCACATTTCGGGTGGCCCCGTAAGCGAGATGGAAAAATGCTCTGCGGACCGGCGGGGCGGATTTCACATTCGAGAGGATTTTTAAATAAAGATTCTCCCAAAGCCGGGGCGCGGAAGCCATGACGGTGGGTTTGACCGTTTTCAAATCCTCGGCCACGGAGCGCAGGCTTGTGTAGTGCGTCGCGACGCCTCGGGATACACAGAGCATTTCGAAAACCCGCTCGTAACTATGCCAGATCGGCAGGATCGCGAGCGCACGGTCACCGGGGCGAAGTTCCAACGGGAGGTTTTCGATTTGCGAGCAGATGTTGGCGTGAGTGAGTTGAACCCCTTTCGGAGTGCCCGTCGTGCCCGATGTATAGATAATCGTGAAGAGATCGTCGGGGCGGACTTGGAGGGCCCGTTCGGCGGCAAGTTGGGCACCGGCGGACCGTCGCGCCGCGCCATCGGCGAGGAGGTTTTCCAAATGCCGGACGCCTGCTGGAGAATCCACTCCGCGAGCCATGATGACTATTTCCGCGAGGTTCGGAAGACGGGGGCGCAGATTTAGAACTCGGCGGAGGATCGATGCGTTTTCCACGAAAACAACGCGGGCGTCGGAGTGGCTCAATATATATTCCATCTCGCCATCGGTGATATCCGACCCGCGAGGAACATCCGCCGCGCCAGCCAGCAAGATTCCGTAGTCGCAAACAATCCACTCGAGACGGTTGTCAGCGATGATCGCGACATGGTCGCGCGCCCGCACGCCGAGATCGATCAAAGAAGTGGCCAAATCCAGGCCCTTGTCATAAATGGCTGCAAACGATACCGGCTGAAAAACGCCTTTGGAATCCTTCGTGCAAAAGGCAGGCATTCCGTCGTAGCGCCTTGCGGCATTGGCAAAAACCTCTGCCAGCGTGGCCCCATATTTGTTACCGGACATGATGAACCTAGTAGCCCTGTCGGGCTGGATTGTCAGTTCGTTTCAATTCAATGGACGAAGGATTGAAAGCTTTACTTGGCGCGAGAGTCCCCGTAGTGATTCGCACTCGTTTATGTCGATTTTAATGCCCATTTTGGTGGCACTGCATGTCATCGTTTGTTTGTTGTTGGTTTTGGTGGTCTTGATGCAACGGCCGCGCAGTGAAGGTCTCGGTTCCGCATTCGGTGGAGGAATCACCGATAATGTCTTTGGTTCGCAAACCACGAATGTTCTGGCTCGCTTTACGACTTGGATGGCTATCGCGTTTTTTGCCATCACCCTTCTGCTTTCCATCATCACCGCGAAAATGCATGGCGGCACAACGGATATTCAAAAGAAACTCTTGAGCTCTCCATCACCCGAATCCACGGGGCGCTCGGTCGAAGAAAAATCCGCCGACGCCACCACGGCCATGGGCTTGGTTAACGCTGTCGTTCCCAAGATCACCCCGACACCTACCCCAACCCCCATGGAGCAGGCTCCTGACTCACCAACAACAATCGAGCAAACACCAGTTGCAGCAACTCCTGCGCCGACAACTCAAGCTGAATCACCCGCTACAGCCTCTCAGGCTCCGACCCCTGCGGCCTCCACGCCAACCGAGCAAGCCCCAGTGCCCGAAACAACCCTTGCCACACCCACTCCCGTCGAATCGGCTTCGACTCCTACCCCGGCAACGCCGCCCCAAAATTAATCTCCAGCGGGCCCCAAGCCCGATGAAATGTCCCCTTGTCCCTTGAAGACGCTCAAGACGGTTTCGCAAGTGAGAAATTGGCGTCGTTCTATCATAAGACGCGTGGTTTTAGTCCCTACGATGGGAGCCCTGCACCACGGCCATGCAACACTCATCCGCAAGGCTCGCAAAGTTGCTGGGAAAAATGGCGCCGTGGTGGTTTCAATTTTTGTCAACCCCACGCAGTTCGGCCCTAGGGAGGATTTTTCAGCCTATCCCAGACCCCTGCGACAGGATTTGAAAACCTGTCGCGAAGCCGGTGCCAACGCCGTTTTTCTTCCCCAAGTGGAAGAAATGTATCCTTCCGACGCGAGTATCTCGGTGGACGAGAAATCCCTCTCCGCATCCCTCTGCGGACGCTCCCGACCGGGGCATTTCTCCGGCGTCTGCACCGTGGTGGCTAAACTCTTCAATATCGTTGCCCCCACCCACGCGATCTTTGGGGAAAAAGACTGGCAGCAACTCGCCATCATCCGCCGCATGGTGCGGGATTTAAACTTTGATATCGAAATTCTCCCCTGCCCGACTGCGCGGGAGAAAGATGGCTTGGCTGCGAGTTCGCGAAACGCCTACCTGACTTCCGAGGAACGCCGTCTCGCACCGGAAATCCACGCCTCGCTTTGCGCCGCAGCCGCGAAGCCCACTCCCGCAAAGGTTGTTTCCGAGGCCGTAAAGCGGATATCAAAAATTCCCGGCGCACGGATCGATTATGTCGAAACCGTGGACGCCGCCACCTTGCAACCCCTTCGCAACCGCAAATCCGAGGGGCGGCTCGCCGCCGCTGTGTTTCTTGGCAAGGCGCGTCTGATCGACAACCTCGCCCTCCCCAAAATGCTGTGAGGGAGTTTGATTTCATAGTCCTCGGCAGCGGTATAGCGGGTTTGTCCTTCGCCTTGAAAGCCGCCCAGAAAGGCTCCGTGGCACTCGTCACCAAGCGCGCTGCCGCCGACTCGAACACTGCATGGGCCCAAGGCGGCGTTGCCTGCGTCATGAGTGGCGAGGACTCTTTCGACCTCCATATCCGTGATACGCTCAATGCCGGCGCCGGTCTTTGCCGCGAAGATGTCGTTCGCACCATCATCACCGAGGGCCCCGAACGCATCGCTGAACTCACCAGCCTCGGCGTGCATTTCGACCAACGCCAAAATGGAAACGGCTCGACCGAGCCAGATCTCGGGCGCGAAGGAGGCCACTCGAAACGCCGCATCCTCCACGCTCGCGATGCCACCGGCCGCGAAATCGAAACGCGACTCCTCGAGCAAATCGCCACCCATCCCTCGATCGAGGTCATGCAAAACCACATGGCGGTCGATCTCATCACCACCGGAAAACTCGGTTACGCCCGCGAGAACAGTTGCCTTGGAATCTATGTTCTCAACGAGTCCACCGGCGTGGTGGAAACCCTTCGAAGCGATGTCACCGTTCTCGCCACGGGAGGATGCGGGAAAGTTTACCTCTACACCACGAATCCCGATGTCGCGACAGGCGACGGCGTGGCAATGGCTTGGCGCGCCGGCGCTGTGATCGCGAACATGGAGTTTGTCCAGTTCCATCCCACCTGCCTTTACCATCCCTCGATCAAATCCTTCCTGATTTCCGAAGCCGTTCGCGGCGAGGGAGGCATTCTGATCAACGAGCGTGGAAGGCGTTTCATGGAGCACCAACACCCCCAAAAGGAACTCGCTCCCCGAGACATCGTGGCTCGCGCCATCGATGCCGAAATGAAACGCAGCGGTGCCAAATGCGTCTACCTCGACATCACGCACAAGCCGGCAGACTTCATCCAGTCCCGCTTCCCGACCATTTACGAGACCTGCCTCCAGGCCGGTTTGGATATTTCGAAATCTCCCATCCCCGTCGTTCCCGCCGCCCACTACCAGTGCGGAGGCGTGAATGCCGATGTGAACGGCGAGACATCCATCCGGGGACTCTTCGCGATTGGCGAAGTCGCTTGCACCGGCCTCCACGGGGCGAACAGGCTCGCAAGCAATTCCCTTCTCGAAGGACTCGTCACGGCCCACAGGGCTTTTGAAAAATCCACGCGGAACCATCGTGAACGCGTTGAAATCCCGCTTCCCGAGTGGCGCTCCGGGGAGGTCCAGGATGTGGATGAGTTGGTTGTCATTTCCCACAACTGGGAGGAAATCCGCCGACTCATGTGGGACTATGTCGGAATCGTCCGCACCGACAAACGCCTCCAGCGCGCCGCCACCCGCCTGCGCAACCTCCACGCCGAAGTTCAGGAGTTTTACTGGAATTTCAAAGTCACCACAGACCTCCTCGAACTCCGCAACCTCGTGACCGTCGCGTCGCTTGTCGTCGATTGCGCCTTGAGCCGGAAGGAAAGCCGGGGACTGCATTTCACCCTCGATTATCCGGATCGTGACGATCTGCGCTTCCAGCGCGACACGCTGATGCGCCGCATCTAACCGGGCGCGAGCACACTCAACTTCGTCGGCGAAATCCGGAATTCGCACGGCACCGAACCGGCCAGCTCGCCGTCCAACTCCACCGGCACCCCCTCCGGACCGGCGACACGGAGCGATGGTGTTTGGAAATACTCCACATCTGGCAACTCCTCGTGCCTGCCGAAGGCGATCGCCTGAAAATAGCGGACAACATCCCAGTGGCTCTGGTTTTTGAAAATCACCACATCCAGCAAGCCATCATGGAGGCTCGCGTGTTTGAAAAGCGGGAAAGGGCCGCCGTAGAGACGACCATTACCGATCAGGGCGAAGCAGGCTTCGCGCGCGGGCGAATCCGGAGTTTCCAGAACGAGCTTCGGAGGGGGCGCCGAGGCGATTTGGATCAGTGACAGAATGTAGCTCAACGGGCCGAAGGTTTTTTTCAAGTCCCTCGTCGTGCGACGAACAACTTCGGCGTCGAGGCCCACACCCGCAAGTTGGATGAAGTATTGGCTGTTGGCCATTGGCAGATCAAAGGCTGTGGTTTTTCCGCGTTCGATGATTTTCCATGCCTCGCGGAGATTGCCCTGCGGCAGGCCGATTTCCTTCGCCAGCACATTCACCGTGCCGACTGGCAGGATGCCAAGTCGAACGGACGACCCGCCCATGCCGTTGACGACCTCGTTGATCGTTCCATCGCCGCCAGCCGCGACGATCGTTTCGAAGCCATCGGCGACGCCCTGCGCCGCCACGCTCCGCGCCTCGCCGGTTTCCGAGGTCGTGTGCAAAACAAAGTCCGGCGAGAGATCGCGGATTTGCTGCTGAAATCGGGATGCCTTTTCGCCACGGGCCGCTGGATTGAGGATGACGAGGGTCTTATTCACACTTCACATTCGCACAGGAAATCGTAGCTTCATTGTGTGCATCCGATTGCCAAGCCAATTCTGATCGCGTTTGGCGGGCTCCTGATTTTATGGGCCGCCGCGATCCTCTTCATCAATATCTACCTCCAGTCCGGAGCAGTTCAAACCCGTTTGCGCGACTCCATCTCGCATGAAGTCGGCTTGCCCGCCCAAATCAGCCAGACTTATTACACGCCGTGGTCGGGCATTTCGATCTCGGGGCTGACGATTCCGGCGACCAATGGCTCAAAAATCCCGCTTTTGGAGGTTCAAAAAATCCATGTCGGCGTGGATTTCATCTCACTGCTTCAAGGCCGCTTGATTGTTCAAAATCTCACCCTTGTTGCCCCCACGCTCGCCATTCGCCAGTCCGAGCGCCAGGAACCCGAGCCCCCCGCCGAGTTGGATGCCATGGTAGCGCTTCCCGCGGACCATCTTCCCGGCGACGCCACGGACCTCATTCAGACTCAAATCCCCTCCGCTTCCGCAGGAAAAATCCGTCCGCAGATGCCTCCGGCTCGAATACACAAAATGCATGTCGAAAACGGCCGCGCCGCCCTTTTCAACTCCAAGGGCGCGAAAATCCTCGAACTCGAAGGCGTGTTTGCCAATTCGCGCTCGGATGAAAAAAACAAATTCGAGGGAAGTTACCGGATCGCGCGCTGCTCGCTGTGGGATTCCATCAACCCCCGGGAATTCCAAGGCGATTTCACCTGGGAATCCGGCCACTTGAGCCTTCCAAATATCCAAGCCGCCCTCGCCGACGGCCAAGTGACGGGTCAACTCGAATGGCTCCCCAACCAGTCCTTCGGCATCGTGGCCCAGATTGCTTCAGCCTCGTTGCAAAAACTCGGTGCCGATGCCGGCCTAAACTCCAAAGGAACCCAAGGCGCACTCAATGCCAAAATCGCCCTCGAGGGAACCGCCGGGAAACCCGAGACCTTCCATGGCACTGCCCAAGTCAACCTCACAGAGGCCCGCCTGGAACCTATCGAACTCATCCGTCAACTCGGCGAACTCCTGCGCGTTGATGAACTCCGGATGCTCGAACTCAAAAACGCCGAGGCTGTTTTTTCGATTCGCGACAGCAGCGTCATCGTCGAGGAACTCGAACTCACCTCCGAAAACCTCATGATTGACGCCGTCGGCACGGCCGGATTCAACGGCGACCTTGATCTCCAAGCCCGCCTTCATGTGAATGAAAAACTCCGCAAGGAAACCCACGGCCTCCTCGGAAAAAACTTCCAACCCTCCGAGACCGAGGGCTACACCCACATGCCATTCGTTGTCACCGGATCCCTCGCCCGCCCGAAGAGCGACTTGCTCGAAAAGATGGTAGGACTGCGGATCGGGCAGGATGTCGGCGGCCTGCTCAAAAACCTCCTCAGCACCCCGCCAAAGAAAAAAAACAAACCCGACAACGGGGCGGCTCCCAACCCCTGACTTGCGAATGCGGATCATTGCCGGCAGCGCAGGCGGTCGACCTCTCAAAGCGCCCCCAGAGGGTTTGCGTCCCACGATGGACCGCGTGCGGGCTGCGGTTTTTTCCAGTCTCGGCGACCTCGTCCCAGACGCAACTATCCTCGATCTCTTTGCCGGCTCTGGAGCCATGGGCATCGAGGCCCTGAGCCGGGGCGCCGCGAAAACCGTCTTTGTGGACAACAATGATCTTTGCGCCCGTTGCATCCGCGAAAACCTCCGAATGGCCGGTGTCGAAGGCGTCATCCAGACGCTCGATGCCTATCGCTTCCTGGACCTCTACGCCGAACCCTCCTCGTTCGATTTGATCTTCGCCGACCCTCCCTACTCGAAAAAACCTGGAGACACCGACCATGCCGCCGCGCTGGTGACCTCCACGAAACTCGCCGCAGCCCTCAAACCAGGCGGGCTTTTGGTTTTGGAAAAAAACACGGAGACCAAAATCCCCGACGACTCGCTCTTTGAAACGGTGAAATCCCGCCGCTACGGCGGAAGTGAAATCCTCTATCTCGCCGCCCGATGATTTTCTGGATCCGGCTTCTATATAATCTTCTCTTCCCGGTCGTGCTGATCCTCATGCTGCCGGGGTTCGCCCTTCGAATGATCCGGCGGGGAAAATACCGGCACAAATTCGGACAACGCTTCGCCATTTACTCGGAGGGCGTGGAACGCAAGATCGCCGGCACCGGGCGCATCTGGGTTCATGCCGTGAGCGTTGGCGAGGTCAACATCGCGATGAAGCTCATCCAAGACCTCCGCGAGTCCGATCCCACACTCGAATTCGTCCTCTCCACCACCACATCCACTGGCTTCAAACTCGCCGCCTCACGCAAGACACCCTGGCTTGAACCCATCTACAACCCGCTCGATTTTTATCCCGTCGCCCGCCGCGCCATGCGGTTGATCCGACCTCGACTCCTCATCCTCGTCGAGGCGGAGGTCTGGCCGAACTCTGTTTGCGAGGCCCGACGGATCGGCTGCCCGATTTTGCTCGTGAATGCCCGCCTGTCCGCCCGCTCCGAGCGCCGCTTCCGAAAAATCCGCTGGATCGCCGCTCCGGTATTCAACCAGATCGACACCCTGTGCCTACAGGAACCCGCCGAGCGTGAGCGATGGATTTCCCTCGGCGTAGAGCCATCGAAACTCGAAGTCACAGGCAGCATCAAATTCGACGATGCCGCCGCCGCGCCGCGTCCAGCCAAGGATTTTTGGCCGATTCTGGAATCCCTCGGCGTCCAACGCGGAAACCCGGTGATCGTCGCAGGGAGCACTTTTGACGGCGAGGAACTCCTGATCGCCGAGGTTCATAAGCAGCTTCGAAAAAAGCACCCCGCCTTGTTTCTCGTCCTCGTTCCCCGCCATCAGGAGCGCGGCGATGCCGTCACCGCCCAACTCGAGCAGGCAGGCTTCCAAGTCGCCCGCCGCACCCAGCCTGGAACCATTGAAAAACCAGACCTCCTCCTTGTGGACACCACGGGGGAACTCTCCAACTGGTATCGTTGCGCCACGGCCGTTTTCATTGGGAAAAGCCTCATGGCCCAAGGCGGCCAGAATCCCGCCGAAGCTGTTGCCGCCGGCGTCCCTGTTGTTTTCGGGCCGAATATGCAGAATTTCGCCTCACTGGCTTCCTCGTTTCTGCGCGCAAAAGCAGCCATCGAAGTCACCGACGCCGGAACCCTCGAAGCCGCCTGGAACGAACTCCTCCAATCTCCCGAACTGCGCACCAAGATGTCCCAAGCCGCCGCCCAATGTTTGGCTGTCCACCGCGGCGCCACAGCACGCACCGTCCAGATCATCCGCGATCGACTTCAGCCCGACCCGCACTCTTGCAATCCCGTTCGAAGCTCCTAAAAAAATCCCATGCTCCATCAAACCGCTCTCGCCAAAGTCCGCAGCCAATACCAACCCAAACTTCCCGCCTCCCTCTCGGCGAACTCCGCAGCCAACAAAACCGCATTGACCGCCAAGGCGGATCCCGAAATCCAAAAGCTTTTTCCGAACACCTTCAACCTCCCCGCAGTGAGCTTTTCCTCGGGTTCCGGCCAAACCAAATCCACCCCCATCCGTGTTGGCGTGATTCTCTCGGGTGGCCCGGCCCCCGGCGGGCACAATGTGATCGCCGGACTCTTCGACGCCATCAAACAAATCCACCCCGAAAGCTCGCTCATCGGCTTCCGCAACGGCCCCGACGGCCTGCTGACAAATAATGGCACCGAGATCGACGCCAATCTACTTGCCGACTACCGCAACACCGGCGGTTTCGACATCATCGGCTCCGGACGCACCAAGCTCGAATCGGAGGAGGATTTCCTCAAAGCCCTCGACACCGCGAAGTCGCGCAACCTCACCGCCCTAGTCGTCATCGGCGGCGACGACTCGAATTCCAATGCCTCGAAACTCGCCGAGTTCGCCGCCGCCCGCAAAGCCCCGCTCACCGTCGTCGGCGTTCCCAAAACCATCGACGGCGACCTCAAAGGCGAACACATTGAAACCAGCTTCGGCTTCGACACCGCCTGCAAGATTTACTCCGACCTCATCGGCAACATCCAGCGCGACGCCATCTCGGCCCGCAAATACTGGCACTTCATCAAACTCATGGGCCGTTCGGCCTCCCACATCGCCCTTGAGTGCGCCCTCCAAACCCGCCCGAACATCACGCTGATCTCCGAAGAGGTGGCCCAGCGCCGATTGACCCTCCGCCAAATCGTCGATGACATCGCCGACACGATCGTCCACCGCGCTGCCAACGGGGAGAAATTCGGCACCGTTCTCATCCCCGAGGGCCTCATCGAATTCGTTCCCGAAATGGGAATTCTCATCGGCGAACTCAACGAGACCCTCGCCCACCACGCCGACGCCTTCAACGCCCTCGCCGACCTCCCCTCCAAGCGCGTCTTCGTTGCGGAAAAGCTCACGCCCGACTCTGCCTCCCTCTACAAATCCCTCCCCGACGACATCGCGAACCAACTCATCCTCGACCGTGACCCGCACGGCAATGTCCAGGTCGCCCGCATCGACACCCAGCGCCTCCTCATCGACCTCGTCGAGGCTCGCCTGAAGGAGCGCAAAGCCGCCGGAACCTACAAAGGCTCGTTCTCTCCCCTGCCTCACTATTTCGGATACGAGGGCCGCTGCGCCTTTCCGTCGAATTTCGACGCCGACTACTGCTACACGCTCGGCTTCACCGCCGCGCTGCTGCTCCGGGAAAACCTCACCGGCTACATTTGCTCCGTGCGAGGTCTCACCAAGCCCGCAGCCCATTGGCAGGCTGGAGGCGTCCCCATGGCCCAAATGATGAACATGGAACGCCGCCACGGTAAAATGGTCCCGGTCATCAAAAAAGCCCTCGTCGAACTCGATAGTCCCGCCTTCCGCGAATTGGAAAAAAACCGCGCCACTTGGGCTAAGGAAACCTCCTACGCATTCCCCGGGGCCATCCAATACTTCGGCCCCACCGAAGTAAGCGATGCGACGACGATCACGCTGCAACTCGAGTCCTAGGCTCCCCAAACCCACGCCATGCCATCTGCATCCGCCATTGTTGAGGCCTTGCCGGTTATTTTTTCCCTGATTGTCATCGAGGGTCTCCTCTCGGTGGACAATGCCTTGGCGATCGCGGCGTTGGCTTCACACCTTCCCGAGAAGCAACAGCAACTCGCCCTCAAACTGGGAATCATCGGCGCGTATGCCTTCCGCGGATTGGCCCTGCTTTGCGTGTCCCTCATCATCGAGAATCCCTGGCTGAAAATTCTCGGCTCCGCCTACCTCGTGTGGCTCATGGCTTCGAATATCGTGGGCAAGGAGGAGTCTCCGGATGTCGCCAAGGCCCATCACCACAGGCCCGGTTTGGTCGCCACGATCTTGCAGATCGAGGTGATGGATCTCACCCTGAGCCTCGACAATGTCGTCGCAGCTGTCGCGCTCGACAAACGCCTCTGGGTGATTTGCACCGGCGTTTTTATCGGCATCCTCGCCCTGCGCTTCCTTGCCGGAATGTGCATCGGCTTGATCAAAAAATTTCCCATTCTGGAAAAAACCGCATTTTTGCTGATCGGCTTCGTGGGCTGCATCCTGCTCACCGAGATCGCGCTGGAAGGCGCCGGCATCCACTTCCACATCAATTCCTATCAAAAATTCGGTGGCATCCTTGTGATCCTCGCGCTTTCGCTCGGCTACGAGCGATTTCCGGCTTTGCGCGCCGTGCTTTGCCCGATTCTTCTGTTGGGAAAGCCGGTTCTCGTTCTCATTGACAAGGCCGTCCTCCTGCTCTTCTTGCCGCTTTGGAAAACCCTCTCCCTGCTGAAAAGTCTCTACGGCAGGAAGGCGGCTTGAACTGTTTTTTCAGGGAAAACGCTACACCGTCATCCCGATCATTTCCTTCATGGATGCGGCGCTGAACTCGCGGTTCATGCGACCGATGAAGGCGGCGGGGACGCCGGCGGGGCAGACGGCCTCGCAGGCGTAGTAGTTCGAGCAGTTGCCGAATCCCTCCTCGTCCATCTGTCGGACCATGCCGAGGACGCGGCGATTTTTCTCAGGCTTGCCCTGCGGGAGAAGTCCAAGGTGTGTGACCTTGGCGCTCACGAAGAGCATGGCGGAACCATTCGGGCAGGCGGCGGCGCAGGCTCCACAGCCGATGCACGCGGCGGCGTCCATCGCTTGGTCCGCGATGGTTTTCGGAATCGGAACGGCATTGGCGTCGGGTGCCGAACCGCAGCGCTCGCTGATGTATCCGCCGGCCTGGATGACGCGGTCGAACGCGCTGCGGTCGGTGACGAGGTCGCGCATCACCGGGAACGGCTCCGCGCGGAAAGGCTCGATGGTGATCGTCTCGCCGTCTTGGAATTTCCGCATGTAGAGCTGGCAGGTCGTGCCACGGCCCTTGCCGTGCGGGATGCCATTGATCGTGAGCGAGCAGGTTCCACAAATGCCCTCGCGACAGTCGGAATCGAACTGGATGGGCTCCATGTTCTTGCGGGTGAGGTTCGCGTTGACGATATCGAGCATTTCCAGGAACGAGGCGTCGGCCGGGATGTTCTCGGCCTCGTAATCCTCGAGTTTGCCGGGGGCTTTGGGGTCTTTCTGGCGCCAGACTTTTAGGTGGAATTTCATGGTCGGATTATTTGTAGCTTCGGGTTGCGAGTTTCACCTGTTCGTAGACGAGAGGTTCCTTAACGAGGTTCGGCATGTTGCCGTCGCCGGTGTATTGCCAGGCCGAAACGAAAGCGAAGTCCTGATCGTTTCGAAGCGCCTCTCCTTCCGGAGTCTGGTGCTCCACGCGGAAATGGCCGCCGCACGACTCGTCGCGCACGAGAGCGTCGATGCACATGAGTTCGCCGAATTCGAGGAAATCCGCCACGCGACCGGCGCGTTCGAGTTCCATGTTGATGCCGTTCGGGTCGCCCAGAAGCCTGAGGTCGCTCCAAAACTCGGCGCGGAGTTTTTGGATTTTGCCGATCGCTTCCTTGAGTCCCTCGGCGCTGCGGGCCATGCCGCAGTAATCCCAAATGAGGAGACCGAGATTCCGGTGGAAATAATCCACGGGCTTTGTGCCGTTGATGCTCATCAGCTTTTGGACACGCGCCTTGGTGTCGGAAAGGGCCTGATCGAAAGCCGGGTGCTTGGGATCGACCTTTTTGCCGAACTGCGTGGTGAGGTATTCGCCGAGAGTGTAGGGAATCACGAAATACCCATCAGCGAGCCCCTGCATGAGCGCGCTGGCTCCGAGGCGGTTCGCGCCGTGGTCGGAGAAATTCGCCTCGCCGAGCACATGAAGGCCCGGGATGTTGCTCATCAAGTTGTAGTCAACCCACAGCCCGCCCATTGTGTAGTGGACGGCCGGGTAGATGCGCATCGGGCGCTCGTAGGCGTTCTCGCCGGTGATGTTTTGATACATCTCGAAGAGGTTGCCATAGCGTTCCTCAATGGTTTTTTGGCCAAGGCGCTTGATGGCATCGGAGAAATCCAAGTAGACGCCGAGCCCGCCGGGACCAACTCCCCGGCCCTCGTCGCAGACCTCCTTCGCCGAACGCGAGGAGATGTCGCGCGGGGCGAGATTGCCGTAGCTCGGATATTTGCGCTCAAGGTAGTAGTCGCGGTCCGCCTCGGCGATTGTGGCCGGGTCCTTGCCGCAATCCTCCTTGCGCTTCGGAACCCAAATCCGGCCGTCATTGCGGAGGGATTCGCTCATGAGCGTGAGCTTCGACTGGTAGTCGCCGCTGACGGGGATGCAGGTCGGGTGGATCTGCGTGTAGCAGGGATTGGCGAAAAGCGCGCCGCGTTTGTAGGCGCGGAAGGTCGCAGTGACATTGCATCCGCGCGCGTTCGTCGAGAGATAAAACACATTGCCGTATCCGCCGGTGCAGAGGAGCACGGCATCGCCGGCATGGGTCGAGATTTCACCCGTCTTGAGATCGCGGACGACGATTCCCTTGGCGTGACCATCCACCACGACAAGGTCGAGCATTTCGGTTTTGGGGAACATCTTCACCGCGCCTCGGGCGATCTGGTGGCTGAGGCCCGCGTAGGCTCCGAGCAGGAGTTGCTGACCGGTCTGGCCGCGAGCATAGAAAGTCCGAGAGACTTGGGCGCCGCCGAACGAGCGGTTGTCAAGCAGGCCACCGTATTCGCGGGCGAAGGGAACGCCTTGCGCGACGCATTGATCGATGATCGAGGTGCTCACCTCGGCAAGGCGGTGGACATTCGCCTCGCGGGCGCGGAAGTCGCCGCCCTTGATCGTGTCGTAGAAAAGCCGGTAAACGCTGTCACCGTCGTTCTGATAGTTCTTCGCGGCGTTGATGCCGCCCTGCGCGGCGATCGAGTGGGCGCGGCGCGGGCTGTCCTGATAGCAGAAGCACTTCACATTGTAGCCCTGCTCGGCCAGCGTCGAAGCGGCGGAGGCGCCGGCGAGGCCGGATCCCACGATGATCAGCTCGAACTTCCGCTTGTTCGCGGGGCTGACGATTTTCGCGTTGTTCTTGAAGGTGGTCCATTTCTTATCGAGCGGACCGGGTGGAATTTTGCTGTCGAGTGTCATTGAAGGACTCCTTTCCCAAGGCCGAAGAAGAAGATCGAAACGGGGATCGAAATGTAGCCGACATACAACGCCCAGGCGAGGGCGCGTCCGGCGGTTTCGTAGTTTTGACGGATGCGGCGGTTGGTCACGCCGAGGGTTTGGAAGAGGCTGGCGATGCCGTGGCTCAAATGGAAGGTCAGCAGGAAAAGCCCGACGATGTAGATGAAAACCACCGGGCCGTTGCTGAATCCGGCGATTACCATTTTATAGACATCGTGAACCTCGTGCCCATCGAGCATCGTGTGCATATTGGCGAACGAGGGATCGACCACGCGCACAGTAAAATGCGCCAGATGGAAAATGACAAACGCCAGCACGATCAACCCGCTCAACCGCATCGTGCGGGCAAAAACCGTGGTTCCGACCGGATTCGAAGCAATGTATTTCTTCGGACGCGCGGCTTTGTTCTCCTGCCACAACTTCATCGTGAAGTAAATGTGGGCCACGAGAATTCCGAGTAGCGCAATGCGAATCACCCAGAGGACGGGCCCGAGGCTTTGGAGTTTGGCTGCGTAGGCATTGATCGCATCCGGGCCGACGAAGATCGTAAGGTTTCCAAGGAGGTGACCAATGACGAAAGCCACCAGCGCAATGCCGGTCACAGCGACGATGGTTTTTTTCCCGATGGAGGAGGATAGCCAGAGCCAGCCGGGACAAGATCCCGAGCGGGCGGCGGCGGAGGGTGAGTTAATCATAATTGGACGGGGAGCTTTTAGGAAAAAAAGACGGATGCGTCCACCGAAACCCGCGCCTTTTTTCAAAGGCGGTCCTTCTTTTGAAATACCATGAAAGAAGACAGCCTCTGTATCGCGTGAAGCAGGAGATTACCTGTCCATTTGGATGAGACGGCGAACACCCAGTCCCGGATTTTCAAAAAATCCGGCACCGGGAAACCCGCAAATTCCAATTTTCAATCCCGGCAGACTGCTTACAGGGGAAGCAGGGTCTGGACCGTATTGTCGATCACCCCGGAGGCGATCGCATAGCGCGTAAGGCTGGCCGTGTCGTGGATGTGGAGTTTGTCCATCAAGTTCTGGCGGTGTTTTTCCACCGTCTTGATGCTGATGTCCAAATCCCCGGCGATTTGCTTGTTGGCGAACCCCTCGGCGATGAGCTGAAGCACCTCGATCTCGCGACTGGTCAGCTTCACGGCGGGACGCGAGCCGTTGCCGCCCGGCGCCTCGGTGCCGATCTTCCGCATGCGGTGGGAAATCGACGGGCTGAAAAATTTGCGTCCTCCAACCACCTCGTGAATCGCGTGCATGACGAGGTTGGAGGGCGAATCCTTAAGCAGGTAGGCGTCGAAATCCCCGGCCATCGTTTGGTTGATGAAATTGTCGTTTCCAAAGGCGCTCAAAAGCACGACGCGCACGCCGGGAACGGACTGGCGGATTTGGCGGGCGGCTTCTAGACCGTTCATCCGGGGCATGCCGATATCCATCAACATCACATCGGGCCGCTCGGCGACGGCCATCTCCACGGCCTTCCTGCCGTTGTCGGCCTCGCCCACCACGCGAATCGAATCCTCGGCACCGAGCATGTTTCTCAGAGCCTCGCGGATGAAGGTGTGGTCGTCGGCGATGCCGATCGAGAGGGTCTTGGCGGAGGATTTTTTTTCGGATTCGGGGTGCGCCGCCCGCCGCGCGAGCGGCTTCGCAGGTTTCGACCGGTTGGGTTTCGCGGTGGGTCGTTTGGACAATTTGATTTTGCTCATATTTTGTTTTTGGTTGGTTCCGTTGGATTTGGAAATCTTTGTCTCCCCCTTTTATCCCGTGGGATATATCCCTACAAAATAAGCGGGGGGGGCATACTCACTTTATTACCTGTGCATTTTTGGCCTCTTGGGCTTTTTGGGTTCGTGCCGCCTCGGCATTGCGTTCCATCTCCGCGAGAGCGCGTCCCTCGCTGCGGACCTTGCTGTTGACGGTTTTTCCGGCGTTCGTCCGGGCGCGGTCCTCGCGGGAAATGTGGATGCGGGTTGCGGGTTGGAGTCCGGGGTTTTTCTTTTTTGTTTTCATGGGTTGGTTGGTCGGGCGCCGCTAGACTCCGAAATCCACCCACACGCCGCCACTGGGTGATCACCCCAAGGACACCGCGCCGCGATTTGCTTTGATTGGGACAAACTATGAACCATCCCATGCTCGCCAAATTCGCCATCAGCTACACCGTCTTCCCGGAGCACAACAAACGCGTCGACACCCACTACACCGACGACCCGGTGGAGGCGGAGTTGTTCCTTTCCCAACTCCTCAAAACCGGCGCGCGGATTTTCGAGATCAAGCACGACGGCGTGAATCTCGAACCGCACGCCTACGACCGCATGATCCGGATCGCCGCCGAGAGGCTTTCGGGGCGTTTGATCGGCGCCGCGTTGAAAATCGACTACGCCGAGGTGCGCCACCGCTTCGGGTTGGCGGTCTAAAAAGTCAGCGCCCGTCGATCAGGTCGCGGTTTTTTTGCAGGTAGGCGAGGCCCGACCAGGTCGACAGGGCGACCATGATCGGCACGAAGACATGCGTGCCGCCCCACCAAGCCGCGCTGAACCACGCGGGCGTGTAAAACTCCCTCCACGAGAGCAGCAGCAGAAAATAAAGGATCGTTCCCATTTGCCAGGAGGTCTTGTGTTTCCCCAGTGTATCTGCGGCCATCACGATGCCTTTGGAAGCCGCTAGCGAGCGCAGACCAGTGATGAGAAACTCGCGCGAGATGATCAAAATCACCGCCCAGGCGGGAAGGGCCCCGTGGGAGCTCAGGCAAATAAACGCAGCGGCCGTGAGGATTTTGTCGGCCAGCGGATCCATCAACTTGCCGAAGTCGGTGATGAGTTGCTGGCGCCGCGCGATCTCGCCATCCAGCCAGTCGGTGAAGGTCGCCAGCAGGAAAATCGCGAACGCGGCGGTGAAGCCGTAGGGAAAATCGATCGAAAAACACCCGACGAAAAAAACAACCAGCCCGAGCCTGGCGAGAGTGAGACGGTTGGGGAGGTTCACGGGAAATCAGAGATTCCCGGCGGTCGCGGATTGATGGGAGGCGTGGGCGCGCGCCACGGCGATGTATTTTTCCGCGCTATGACGGAGCGAGGCGAGTTCCTCGGGGGTGAGTTCGCGAACGACTTTGGCGGGCGCGCCAATCACAAGCGAGCGGGGTGGAATTTTGGTGCGCTGGGTAACGAGAGCGCGTGCGCCGATGAGACATTCCTCGCCGATCTCGGCTCCGTCGAGCACCACGGCGCCCATGCCGACCAGACACAAATCCCGAATCGTGCAGGCGTGAATGATTGCCGAGTGGCCGATCGTGCAGCGCGCGCCAATTATGGCAGGCTGGTCATCTGCGAGGTGAATCACCGCCCCGTCCTGCACATTCGTCCCCTCCCCGATCCGGATCGACTCGATATCCGCGCGCAACACGGCCCCGTAGAAAACACTCGAGTCGCGCCCGAGCCGAACATCGCCGACCAAGGTCGCGTTCGAGGCGACAAAGGCCGCGAGGGAGGTTTGCGGTTGGCGGCCGAGAAATTTGTCGAGGCGGGCGTCGATCGTCACTACAGGAGAGGGATTTTTGAAAGGCAGACTACTTTTTGCGCTTCGCCTCGGCGATCAACTGGGCCTCTGCCTCGATCCAATCGGAGGCCGGGTCGCCAGGCCAACCCATCGTCTGCCGACGCTCGCCAATATAATAGGCGCGGGTGGCGATCTGGTCCTGCGTGATCACGGGAGCAGGTTCGGGAGCAGCAGGCTTCGCAGCCTTTGGGGAAGAAGCTTTAGCCTTGGGAGATTTCGTGGCGGTTTTGGGGGCCTTCTTGGCCGCGGTAGCGGCTGGTTTCTTGGCTTTGACCTCCTTGGTCTTGGACTCTGCTTGGCTTTTCTTGGCTGGCATAGTGCGCCGATTAGTGGAACTCCCCGCCGGGATTTGCAAAATAAATCTTCAAAAAAAACCAGCCGGATTTAGTTTTTGGGTGTGACCGCTTTCCTGATTCGCTGGCTGGTAACGACCATCGCGGTGTTCGTCGCCGAAAAGATCATTCCCGGCATCCATTGCAACAGCGCCGGAGCCCTCCTCGGGGCCTCTTTGCTCCTCGGCATCATCAACGCCTTCGTGCGTCCCATCCTGTTGCTTCTGAGCATTCCCTTCATCATCGTGACGATGGGCTTTTTCATCCTCGTGGTGAACGCCCTCATGCTGATGCTCGTCGCGCAACTGGTTCCGTCCTTCGGCGTGGATGGCTTCTGGAGCGCGTTTTTCGGTTCGATCGTGATCAGTTTCGTAAGCTGGATTTTGAGTTCCTTCTTCCGCTCGAGTGATGGGCGAATCCACGCCATAACCCACCATCCCTCGATCAAAAAAGCCAACGCCCGCGAGATCAAATGAGGCTTTTCGGACCCGGGGCCGGGCATGTGAAAATCTGCGGAATTACCCGCGAGCAGGACGCCCACCATTGCATCGACGCGAAAGCCGACGCGCTGGGTTTTAATTTTTTCCCCGGTTCCTCCCGCCACATTTCGCTGGAATCTCTCGAGTGGATTCGGGACCTGAACGGCTTGGTGGACCGCGTGGCGGTCGTCGTAAATCCCGAGCCCGAGTTGCTCGACACACTCTGGCGCTCAGGGTGCTTCGAGATGATCCAATTCCACGGCGATGAATCCCCAACCCAATGCGCGATATCGGGGGTGACGAGTTGGATGAAAGCGATCCGCGTTCGCGACCGCGAGTCGCTCGCCGAAGCCAACCGCTTCTCGACCCCGCACATCCTCCTCGATTCCTGGTCGCCCGCAGCCTACGGCGGCACGGGAAAAACGGCCGATTGGCAAATGATCGGCGAGTTTGTCGCGGAACATCCCGAGCACCGCTTCGTGCTGGCTGGCGGCTTGAATCCCGACAATGTCGCCGAGGCGATTCACGCCTCTCGACCCGCCGCCGTCGATGTCGCAGGCGGCGTGGAGGAATCTCCCGGCAAGAAAGACCCCGCCAAGATTCGAGCCTTTCTCGAAGCCGTCCGCGCTGCGGTTTGAATCAAATCCCGCTGGCCCTCGACCCGTTCGCGGATTAGATAATCCGTTCCTCGAAAACCATGGCCCGATCCAAACTCATCATCGCCTGTCCGGAGACGAATGCCGACCTGCTGTATCTCTGCGGGTTCCGCGCGCCCGACGCCTTCGCCTATCTCGAGACCGCCGGCAAAAAGCACATTCTCCTGAACGACCTCGAAATCGACCGCGGCCGCGCCGAGGCGAAGGTCGATTCCGTCGAGCCCTACTCCGAATTTTCCAAACTCGCCGAGAAAGCCCCCGGAAAAACTCCCTCCTACGCGAAAGTCATCGCGGCCTGGCTCCTCTCCAAACAAGTCAGCGAGGTCAAAGTGCCCGCCGATTTCCCCTTCGGCCACGCCCGCGACCTCAAAAAAGCAGGCATCGGTGTGAAACCCGCGCGCGGCCCGTTTGTGCCAGAGCGCGAAATCAAATCCCGCCCCGAGGTCCACGCCCTTGAAAACGCCCTCCGCATCGCGGAAACCGGAATGACCCGCGGCATCGAAGTCCTCCGCGCTTCGAAGATTCTCAAAGACGGAGCGCTGTCCTTCAACGGCACACACCTCACTTCCGAACTGCTCCGCATCGAGATGGAAACCGCCGTCATCCGCGCTGGCGGCGAGGCGCGAGGTGACACGATCGTCGCCGGCGGCCAGCAGGCGTGCGATCCCCACAATCGCGGAACGGGCCAGCTTTTTGCCGACCAACTCATCATTCTCGACATCTTCCCGCGCGACATCCGCTCGTGCTTCCACGGAGACATCACCCGCACCGTCGTTCGCGGACGCGCCAGCGACGAGCAGCGCCGCCTTTGGAACACCTGCTTGGAAGGCCAAAAGCTCGCGCTCGATGCGATCAAACCCGGCACGGAGGGCCGCATCATCCACAACATGGTGAAAAAACATTTCACGGACCAAGGCTACGCGACCGAGATCAAAAACGGACGCTGGCAGGGATTTTTCCATGGCACCGGCCACGGGCTTGGGCTCGAGGTGCACGAGTCGCCGAGATTTTCCGACGCGGTTTTCGAGCCCGGCCAAATCCTCACCGTCGAGCCTGGAATCTACATCCCCGGCCTCGGCGGCGTTCGCCATGAGGATGTCGTTCTCGTCACCAAAACCGGCTGCAAGCTCCTGACGCAACTCCCAAAACCTTTCGAGATATGAGCACCGCCGAGCGCGAAATCGCGCGGCGACGGACCTTCGCCATTATCTCGCATCCCGACGCCGGAAAGACCACCCTCACCGAGAAATTCCTCCTCTACGGCGGTGCCGTTCAACTCGCCGGCAGCGTGACCTCCCGCAAGAACCAACGCGCCACCACGAGCGACTGGATGGAACTGGAAAAACAGCGCGGCATCTCGGTCAGCTCCACTGTTCTGCAGTTCGACTACAACGGCTGCGTGGTGAACCTCCTCGACACGCCGGGACACAAGGATTTTTCCGAGGACACCTACCGAGTTCTCACTGCTGTAGACGCCGCCGTGATGGTGGTCGATGCAGGCAAAGGCATTGAGTCGCAGACACGAAAACTCTTCGAGGTTTGCCGCAAGCGCGGCGTTCCGATTTTCACTTTCATGAACAAGCTCGACCGCCCGGCGCGGCCTGCTCTCGAGCTTTTGGATGAACTCGAATCCGTCCTAGGCATCCATGCTATCCCGATGAATTGGCCGCTCGGCGACGGGCCCGAATTTCGCGGCGTTTTCGACCGCGAGCAAAAGTCAGTGCATCTTTTCGAACGAACTCCCGGCGGCACCTACCGAGCCCCGGTTTCCGTTGCAGGAATCGATGATGCCACCGTCAGTCAGGCGCTCGCGCCGGATGTCCACAAAAGGGTCCGCGACGAACTCGAACTCCTCGAAGGCGCCGGTGCCGAATTCGATTTCGACGCCGTCCGCGCCGGCAAGGCCACTCCGGTTTTCTTCGGCAGCGCGGCGAACAATTTCGGCGTCCAACTCCTCCTCGACAACTTTCTCCGCCTCGCTCCCCCACCCGCTCCACGCCATAGCGACGGTCAGGAAATCGAGCCGGCCTCGGACAAATTCTCGGGCTTTGTTTTCAAGATCCAGGCGAACATGAACCCCAAGCACCGCGACCGCGTTTCCTTCATTCGCATCGTCTCGGGCTGCTTCCGCCGCGACATGAACGCCCACCATGTCCGCCTCGGCAAACCTGTGCGACTCGGAAATTCCCAGCGCCTGTTTGCGCAGGAACGCGAAACGGTTGATGAGGCCTGGGCCGGCGATGTCGTGGGCATTGTGGGAAATTACGATTTCCTCATCGGCGACACCGTGAGCGAGGATCCGGCGATCCGCTACGACGAGACGCCGCGCTTCGCGCCAGAGTGTTTCGCCTACCTGCGGAATTCGAGCACGGCGAAATTCAAACGCTTCCGCGAAGGCTTAGACCAACTCCTCAAAGAAGGCGTCGCACAGCAATTCGAACTCCCCGATTCCGTCCAACGCGTCCCGCTCCTCGGCGCCGTCGGCCCCCTTCAATTCGAGGTGATGCAATACCGACTCGAGACTGAATACAGCGCCGATTGCCGGGTGGAGTCCGCCCCGTGGCAATTCGCCCGCTGGCCGCTGATCGACGGCACCCCGCTCACTGAACGCCCCGAGTTGCTCCTGCCGAGCGGTTGCGCGATGGCGAAGGACGCCTCCGGCTTTTGGGTCGTCCTGCTTCCGAGTTCCTGGACGATCGGCTACCTGGAGGAAAAAAATGCCACGCATTCCTTCGGTTCCGAGCCACCCTCGCAGTCCCGCGCTGGTTGATCGAGGCACGAAAAACGAGCTTTGGGGTTGCCTAAAAAAACCTCTTTGATAGAAACCACGGCTCCGCTTTCGGAACCATTCCGCGCTGGTGGCCCCGCCAGCTCCGGAATCGCCCAACGGGCCGAAAATCGGGATACCGACACCACGACATGCCTTTGACCTCACTTTTCGCTACAGCTCTGACCCTGAATGCGCCGACGATTTTTCCGAAAGGCGACGGGAGCGGTGCTTTCATTGAATGGCTCTCAAATTCGATTTTCGTCAGCGCGATCGTCTCAATTCTTATCATTTGGTTTGCCCGTAAAGCCACCCGACAGATGTCCGTGGTGCCTGGCCCGGCACAGAATTTTTTCGAGGCCGTTGTTCAGGGCCTTTATGAAACCATCGAGGGAATTGTCGGCCATCACATGGTCGCTCGGGTTTTTTCCCTGCTGGCCACCCTCTTCATTTTCATCATCGTCGCGAACTGGTTCGGACTGATGCCCGGAGTCGGATCGATTGGTTGGGGACACGAGTCGGAGCATGGCTTCGAGGTCACCGCACCACTACTCCGCCCAACGACCGCCGATTTGAACATGACCCTCGCGATGGCCACGGTGTTCATGGTTTTCTGGCTTTACTGGTCGCTCAGCGAGGTCGGCGTGAAGAATTTCCTGAACCACATTTTCGGCGTGAAGGGTGGTCTCACCGGCGCCATGGCTGTGGTGCTCATTCCCGTTTTCCTTTTCGTCGGCGTGATCGAGGTCGTCTCGATCGCCTTCCGCCCGGTGTCGCTCTCGCTTCGCTTGTTCGGCAATGTGTTCGCCGGCGAAAACCTCCTCACGACCATGATCACCCTTGGCAAAAATCTGGGACTCCCCGAATGGCTTGCCTACCCGATGTCGGTCGTGATCCCCGTTCCCTTTTATTTTTTGGAGCTTCTCGTCGGTCTGCTGCAAGCGGCCGTTTTCATGTTGCTCTGCGCCGTTTACATCCAACTCTCCACCTCTCACGACGAGGAGGAACACTAAACACTTTCGCCTCCGGGACCGTGGCAAGACTGCGGGCGGCGGCGGGAAAAACAACAAACACACTAAAATGATACCACAACTCATCGCAGAAGCCGCCGCGACAGCAGGCGGAATCACGGGCAGCTTCACCCTCGCCATCGCTGGCGCCGGCGCGGCCCTCGGCATCGGAATGATCGGCGCCAAGGCCGTTGAAGCCGTTGGCCGCAATCCAGGAGCCTCCGGAAAAGTGCTCACCCTGAGCATCATCGGCATGGCTCTTTCCGAAGCCATCGCGATTTACGCGCTCATCCTCGCCTTCGGAGGACGCTAAAATCCACCACCGGGACCGCGCGGCCAACCCGCCGGTCCCGGCACAGCCTTCCGCAGCAAACCTCAAACGATTTCCATGGACACAGTCACACAACTTTTCACGCAATTCGGCGTCACCTGGCCGAAATTCCTGGCCCAGGTCATTCTTTTCCTCACCGTTTATCTCATCCTGAAGAAATTCGCCTTCGGCCCGATCATCGCCATTTTCGAGGAGCGCCGCAAAACCATCGAGGAAGGCCAACTCAACGCCGAGAAGATCAAGAAGCAACTCGCCGACTCCGAACTCCGCTGCCAGGAAATCCTCCGCAAGGCCAATGCCGACGCCCAGCGCATCATCGAGGAAGGCCGCGCTTCCAGCGACGCCACCGCGCAGAAACACATCCAGCAGGCGATCAAGGACGCCGAGGGCATCATCGAGAAGGCCAATGAAAATGTGAGCCTCGAGCGCTCCCGCATGGTCGCCGAAGTGAAGAAGGAAATGGTCAACCTCGTTGTGGACACCACCTCTGCGGTCGTCGGCAAGATTCTCACCGAATCCGACCAGCAACGCCTCGCCTCGGAAACCACGAAACAACTCGCCGCCTGATTCCAAAATGAAACTCAGCCGGGAAGCCCGCCGCCAAACCAAGGAACTGTTCGAACTCGCGATGGTCGATGGCCGTCTCGACGCTGACCGCCTTCGCCGCATCGCCACGGAAATCACCGAGCGCAAGCCCCGTGCCTATGTGCAGATGCTGAAGTTCCTCACCCGGCTCGCCAGGCTGGAGGCCGCCCGCCACCATGCCGTGATCGAAAGCGCCACCCCGCTCGCCGAGGCCATCCGTGCCGAAATCACCGCCAGCCTCGTCGCCCGCTTCGGCGAAATCACCGCCGAGTTCCACCACACTCCCGAACTCATCGGCGGCCTCCGCGTCCGCCTAGGCAGCGATGTCTGGGATGGCAGCATCCAGTCCCGCCTCGAAGCCCTCAAACAATCCTGAATCCCATTTAAAAAACCATGAGCAACATCGTCCTCGAACTCGAAGAGAAAATCAGCGCCGTCAAATCCTCGGCCGCACGCCAGACCAATGTCGGAACCGTCCGTGAAATCGGCGACGGCATCGCCCGCATCGAAGGCCTCAGCGCCGTCAAGCTGAACGAAATGGTGGAATTCCCCGGCGGCATCATGGGCCTCGCCCTCAACCTCGAGGAAACCGAAGTCGGCACCATCATCCTCGGCGATTACACGAAGATCAGCGAAGGCGCCGAGGTCAAGACCACCGGCAAGCTCCTCTCCGTGCCCGTCGGCAAAGGCCTCCTCGGCCGCGTCGTGGATGCCCTCGGTCGCCCGATCGATGGCAAAGGCCCGATCCCGCACGACTCGACCTACCCCGTTGAAAAAATCGCCCCCGGCATCATCAAGCGCCGCTCGGTGAGCCAACCCGTTCAGACCGGCATCATGAGTGTGGACGCCATGATCCCCGTCGGCCGCGGCCAGCGCGAACTCATCATCGGCGACCGCGCCACCGGAAAGACGACCATCGCGATCGACACCATCATCAACCAGGCGAAAATCAACCGCGCTGCCGAGGAAAGCGGAGATGCCAACTTCCGCCCCCTCTACTCAATCTATGTCGCGGTCGGTCAGAAAAACGCCAACATCGCCCGCGTTGTTTCCACTCTCGAGGAGAACGACGCCCTCAAATACACGATCATCATCGCCGCCACGGCCTCCGACACCGCCGCCGACCAATACATCGCCCCGTTCGCCGGTGCCGCGATGGGCGAATGGTTCATGGATAATGGCATGGATGCCTTGATCGTGTTCGACGATCTCACCAAGCACGCGAATGCCTACCGCCAAATCTCGCTCCTCCTCAAGCGCCCCTCGGGCCGCGAGGCGTATCCCGGCGATGTGTTCTATCTCCACAGCCGCCTGCTCGAGCGCTCTGCCCGTCTCGCCGAAAATTGCGGCAACGGCTCGCTCACCGCGCTCCCGATCATTGAAACCCAGGCGGGCGACGTCTCAGCCTACATCCCGACAAATGTGATCTCGATCACCGACGGTCAGATCTACCTCGAAACCGACCTTTTCTACCAAGGCGTCCGCCCCGCCATTTCGGTCGGTCTCTCGGTTTCCCGCGTGGGTTCCGCCGCGCAGATCAAGGCGATGAAACAAGTCGCCGGCAAGATCAAGGGCGACCTCGCCCAATACCGCGAACTCGCCGCCTTCGCGCAGTTCGGCTCCGACCTCGACGCCAAGACCAAGGCCACGCTCGACCGCGGCGCCCGCATCGTCGAACTCTTCAAACAACCCCAATACAACCCGATCGCGGTGCAAACCCAGGCGGTCGTTCTTTGGGCCATGCAGAAGGGATTCTTCGACCCCGTTCCGGTGGACAAAATCAAGACCACCCAAAACAAACTCGTCGAATTCATGGAGACCCGGAAATCCGCCATCCTCGACAAGGTTGCCGCGAAACGGCAGTTCGACGAGGAGGTCGAGAAGGAACTCAAGGCCGCCTTGGAGGAATTCAAGTCCTTCAACACGCTCTAAAACATGGCGAACCTCCGCGACATCCGCCGGCGCATCAAGTCGGTCAAAAACACCGCGCAGATCACCAAGGCCATGCAAATGGTCGCCGCGTCGAAGATGCGCAAGGCCCAGCAGGCTGCCCTTGCCGGCCGTGATTACGCCCAACTCCTCAACCGCGTGATTGTTTCCGTGCGCGACGCCATCGAGCAGGAATCCCACCCGCTCCTCGAGCGCCGCTCC
>CAWUMN010000003.1:0-33920 GCA_963923595.1 uncultured bacterium | reverse complement strand
CCCCACCCCGAATGCCAACTGACCCCACCCATGAACCAGCCATCGGCGTCTTCGACTCCGGCATCGGAGGCCTCACCGTCGCCGCCAGCCTGCGCCGCCTCCTGCCACACGAAAATATACTCTACATCGGCGACACCGCCCGCGTTCCCTATGGTGGAAAAAGCCGGGAAACCGTCGAGCGCTACAGCATCGAGATCGGAAACATGCTTCTCAACGGCGGCGCCAAAATGATCGTCGTCGCCTGTAACACCGCCTCAGCCCTCGGCGTCCCCCGCATGAAAGAGGTCTTCAAAGTCCCCGTTGTTGGCGTCGTCATCCCCGGAGCACAAGCCGCCGTGGATTCGACAAAAAACAAAACCATCGGCGTCATCGGCACCCGCGCCACCATCGCCAGCGGCGCCTACGAAAAGGCCATCCAGGCCCTCGAACCCGGCGCGACGATCCACAGCACTCCCTGCCCTCTCCTCGTTCCCCTGATCGAGGAAGGCCTGATTGAGGATTCCGTCACCGACCAAATCCTCGCTCGCTACCTCGACCCGCTCCTCTCGAAAGGCATCGACACCCTCGTCCTCGGCTGCACCCACTACCCGCTCCTGAAAAACGCCATCGCCCGCATCGCCGGGCCCACCGTCTCTCTGGTGGACTCCGCCGAAAATTGCGCCCGCGCCGTAGGCAATCTACTGACCGACTCGGGTCTCTCCTCCTCGCAAAAAGACCACGGCCATCTCGAAGTCGCCCTCACCGATTCCGCCGAGGGCTTCCTCCGCACCGCCGCCCAAGCCCTCAACCTCCCCATCACCAAAATATCCCTGCAATCCCCCGCTCCTTGAATCCAAGTCCTCCGGCGATCGTGCGAGGTCCGTCCGGCCAGTGGGTCGTTCAAGAAGTCCAGCAGCGTTTCAATCAGGAGGTGATACCAATGTCCGTTTTCTTTTGGACTTCTTTACTGTAGCAGCACTCCAATCTGCGTGGACTATTAGTCCAAAATATTCGGGACTTTGGTATTAAGTGGCTTGAAAAAATGTCACTTCTTCTCGAGGTGGCCTCCAAATTGAAAGCGCATGGCGGAGAGAAGTTTGTCTTGAAACTCCGCATCACCGCGCGAGCTGAAGCGCTCGTAAAGGGAAGTGGTAAGAACAGGAACCGGCACGCCTTCGTCGATGGCGGCTTTGATTGTCCAGCGCCCCTCACCTGAGTCGCTCACGCGACCGGCGAAATCTTTCAACTCCGGATCCTTCACAAGCGAGTTCGCTGTGAGATCAAGCAACCAACTGGCAACCACACTCCCCCGGCGCCAGACCTCGGAGATGTCGGTGAGGTTGAAGTCGTATTGGTAGTGCTCGGGTTCACGGAGTGGAGTGGTCTCGGCATCCACGGTCTGGGTGGATTTGCCGATGTTCGCGTTTTTCAAAACATTCATGCCCTCGGCGTAGGCTGCCATGATTCCGTATTCGATGCCGTTGTGGACCATTTTCACGAAATGCCCGGCGCCGTTGCCGCCGCAGTGGAGGTAGCCCAACTCGGCGGTGCCTTGGTTTTCGGGACGCCCCACGGTGCGGGGGATATCGCCGATGCCTGGCGCGAGGGTTCGGAAAATCGGATCGAGGTGGGTGACGATTTCCTTTTCGCCGCCGATCATCATGCAATAGCCGCGATCGAGTCCCCAGACGCCGCCGCTGGTGCCAACATCGACATAGTGGATACCGCGCGGGGCGATGTGCTTCGCGCGACGAATGTCATCGATGTAGTAGGAATTGCCGCCGTCGATGATGGTGTCGCCTTTTTCCAAAAGCGGGAGGAGTTCCTCGATCGAAGAATCCACCGCGGCCGCAGGAACCATAAGCCAGATCGCGCGCGGACCGGTGAGCTTTGATACAAATTCTGCAAGCGAGGACGCACCGGTGGCGCCTTCCTTGACGAGCGAGTCGACGGCTGACTGGGAACGATCAAAAACAGTGACTTTGTGGCCGTCGCGAAGGAGGCGGAGAACCATGTTGGCACCCATGCGGCCGAGGCCGATCATACCGAGCTGGAGAGGTCGATTAGTCATGCGCAGGATGCTGGGTGATAACCTCGCGAAGCTCAAGCCCTACAAAATCGCAAAACGAAATGTCAGGGTTTCAGGATGGCAAAAGTCTTCTGCCCCGAGCGCTCGAGGAGCAGCAAAACTCCTCGCTGACGACTCATCTCGGACAAGGCCTTGTCGAAATCCTTTATGCCGAGGATCGGCTTGCCTGCGGCCTCAGTGATGATGTCGCCGGGCTCCAAACCTGCGGCAGCGGCCACGCTGAAGGACTCGACGGATGTGACCAAAACCCCACCGGATTCCTTTCGCTCGATCTTCATTTTTTGAAGGGCTTCCGGTGTAACCGACTCAACAGTCAGACCCGGCAGGGATTGATCTCCGGAGGATTCCGGCGGGCGGGGCAACTTGGTGCGGGTCGAGGCGCGAAGATATTTGTCGGAATACTCGCCCGTCCTCACATCGAGACGGAGTGTGCGTCCGTTTCGCCAGACTTCCAATTGCACGACCTGTCCGATTTTTTTTCCAAGGATTTCGCGCTGGAGATCAGCCGCGATGGAAACCTTTTTTCCATCAACCTTGGTGATGATGTCGCCGGGCGTCAGGTTGCTTTGCTGCGCGGGGGCGTCGGGCTCGATACCACGCACAACAACACCGGATTCCAAGTCCTGTGTGATGCGTCCGCCCTGCGAAATTTCCTCGAGGCTGGCGATCGAAATTCCCAACCATGGGCGGCTCACATAGCCGCGCGATATCAACTGCCCGGCAATATCGCGCGCCAGATTGATCGGAATAGCGAAACCCAACCCACGGTTGCTTCCGCTGATCAAGGTATTGATCCCGATAACACGACCATCGATGTCGCAAAGCGGACCGCCGCTGTTGCCGGGGTTGATCGAGGTGTCCGTCTGGATGAACTCGTCATAGTTGCCCCCTAGGCCGAGATTCCGGCCCTTGGCGCTCACCACGCCAAAGGTGAAGGTGTAGGGAAGCTCAAGTGGTGTGCCGATTGCGAATGCGAGTTCACCAACTTTGAGCCGTTCGCTGTCACCCAACTCAGCCAAGGGCAAATCGGTGCCGCTGATTTTGAGGACCGCCAGATCGCTACGCTCATCCGATCCAACCACAACGGCTTGAAACTGCCGCCCATCCCGAAGCTTCACCTGAATGCTGCTGGCTCCGTCGATGACATGGTTGTTGGTGAGGATGTGGCCCTCAGGGGAAAAAACAAAACCCGATCCGACATTGGGTGGAGGAGTCGGCTTCGAGTCGCCGGCGTGCGACGGCATAGGATGGGGGCGGCCATCGGGGAGGAGAAATTGCAGCCCCTGAGGCAAGCTAGGCGCCCCGCGGGACTCGATCACCACCACCGAAGGCGCGGCTTTTTCAAAGACCGCCGCAAACGAATCGCTCAACTGCCGGAGTGCGGAGGGGCCGGATTGGGCGCTGGCGGAGAGACCCAAGGAAAGACACAACACAGGGACAAGCAGGAGTCGCTTCATGTTGTCCGAAAATTTAGGCATGCCGCGCGGGTTTTCAAGGAGCGCTCCTTGCGGGAGCGGAGGATTTGCCGTTAGCTGAACACCGCATGAAAAAAATCGCAATCGGGTTGGGAATCGCCGGCGTGTTGATCCTCGTCGGCGTGATGTTTTTTAAACGCTCGTCCGGACCCTCGCAGGCCGCCTTGCTCGCTCCGGCAAATTCAGTGTTTTTCGCCAATGTGCCGAACATCCCTCTAACGGGATTTCGCTGGACCCGCACATGCCTCGCTCAAATCGCGGCAGAGCCGGAAATGCGGGCCTTTATCGAGAAACCCCTCGCCGATTTCAAGGAATCCCCCGCAAACAAGGAGGCCATGGAAATCCTCACAAAGCTGAAGCCAGGGAATGTCTATTTCGCGGCAACGAGCGAATCGAAGGACGAGTTTCGAGGAATTCTAGGTGTTCAATTTTGGGGTAAGCGCGAGGATTTCGAAAACGCTGTGGCCAAGGTGCGCTCCTCCCTTCCCAAGACCTCCGGGGAACCAGTGAAGGAGGAATACCGGGGCTTGACCATCCTCTCCACCCAACATGGCGATCTCACCCTTCACACGGCTGCGGCGGGACGCTGGGGTTTTTTCTCGAATGACTCCGCAATGATCAAAGACGCCATCGACAGGGCGACCGGCAACGCAACCTCGCCAGCACTGGGGGCGAATCCGAAGTTTCTAAAGGTCGTCACTGAACTCCTCTCCGAACCCGATCTTTTGGTTTTCCTCCAACCAGAGAAAGCCGTGGATGCCATCCTCGCGGCCGGCCGCGCCGCCGGGGCGGCCGAGATTCCGGATCAGGTCGACCAACTCAAAACAACCGAAGCAGCTGGTGGATGCTGGAAGATCGACGGTGAGATGTTCCGTGATGCTTTCTTTCTTCTGCGACCGGGTTCGGGCGATCCAGCCGAACCCCTGACGCACCAAAGCATCGCGCTCACCACTCCCGAAACGACCCTTTTTTTCAATTTCGTGCTCAACTTTTCATCCCTCCCGGATTGGCTCGAGCGGGTTTCAGATTTCTATCCCGACGCCGCCAAGATGGCCGTCCCGCTCGCCAAATCCGTGGCGGAGGGATACGGGCCGGAATGCGCCTTGATCGGCTCGACGGAAAACGGCGGGGCTCCAGCCTCGTTGATTCTGGCGCTTCAAGTCCGCAAACCCGACCAAAACCTCCTCGCCAACGCTCCCGCCATTCCGTCAGGACCCGCCTCACCATCGGTCTCCAGCCCGCAAGTGCATTTGATCCCCCACCCTTTGATGCCTCTCGCGGCGGCTCAAAACGAAAAGTTCCTGATCCTCGGCACCGATGCGAAATCGGTGACAGCGGCACTCGAGGAACACGCAAAGACCTTGCAGGACGCGCCGCTCTTCCGCGATGCGCGCAATGCGTTTCGAAACTCCAACGAGGCATTCTGCTACTTGGACACGCGGGTTGTTTTCGAGCGTAGCTACGGGGCCCTTCTGCCTGTCTTTAAAATGAGCGCCGCGATCCTGCCGGACATCGCCAACCGCATCGATGTCTCGAAACTCCCGAACCCCACAACGATCGGCCAGCACTTGCCTCCGATCGTGTTTTCCCAAAAACGCGACGCCGACGGCACACGCCTCGAATCGAGCGGTCCGGTGAACATGAGCCAATTCCTGATCCTCGCCGGATCCGTCTCGGCCGGGATGAGGGGCTCCCTACTCGGCCGCTGAATCAACGGACTTCGAGGGATGTCCCCTCGCCAATCAACTGACAGAGTCGAAAGGCATCCCAGTTCGCTAGGCGGATGCAGCCGCTGCTCTCATTGCGCCCGATGCGGTCGGGGGAATTCGTGCCGTGCATCCCGAGGCTGGGGCGATTGATGCCCATCCAGACGATTCCGACCGGACTGTTGGGGCCGGGCGGGAGGTTGTAGGCGTTGTTGCTGCGGACACCGGTTTCGAGCACCGATTTGTCCCAGCGGAAATTCGGCATGAGGATGTTGCTCGTCACACGCCATGTTCCCAGTGGCACCGGAAACTTTGAGGAACCTGGCGTGCAAGGGAAGCACCCCGCAATGCGATCGTCTTCGTAAAGCTCGATCAACCGCTCGTCCCGCAGGAGAACCAATCGACGGTCTGGAACGGACGACTGGGTCGGCTTGGGAGACGCGGCGACTTCAGGGGAAACAGAATCGCCGGAGGTGAAAAACGAGGCCTCCGAGACAAACTTGGGAAAGGGAGGCGAGGTCGCATCCGGCAGGGCGGCAGGTGTTGGTGTCGGCAACGCGATTCCGTTGGCACGGGCTTTTTGAAGCGCTTTGACATCCTCCATCCGGAAATCCTCGATATCCGGAACACGCAAAACCATCCCCACCATCGGCTCGGTCATTTCAGGATTCAGTTCCTTGAGAAAATTCAAATCGCAATGGAACCGCTCCGCCAAAGACTCCCAGAGGCTGCCGTAGAACAAGGCCTTCATCTTGGCTTGCTGGGAGGGTTGCGAAGCCGTCGGCCCAACCCATTTCGCATCCTCCTCGCCGATCGTGTGCTGGCGATAAGGATCAGCAACGCCAGCGAGGTCGATCATCGAACCGCGAACGATGCCGCGAGAATCGCACCAACGGTCGGCCGCGCGCTGCGTGAACTCCCCACCGAGGCCGTCGATTTTTCCTGGCCGAAATCCCGCACGATCCAAAACAATCTGCACTTTGCTCATCTGGATGCGCTCGGGCGAATCAGGCGAAGGTTTCTGCGCTTTTGACGCAGGAGCCTCAACCGGCGCGGCCCGGACGAAACCGGCTACGGAAACCAAGATGAGGATGGAGGCGAACCCGCGCATTTGGAGTTGAAAAAAACAAATCACCCCTCGAGTTCACAGCCGAAAATGAGAGCGGCCTTGCGATCCCGCGAAAGCCATGCCAAGCCTTCGGACATGGGAAATGTCGGCTCATCTCGGATCCGCTCCGCCGCCTTGGAGAAAAAAAAAATTCGCCAATCCGCTTTGGTGATCGCGGGTCACGGCTCGACGCTGAACCCGGACTCGAGCGCGCCGACCTTGGAGCACGCTCGGCGGATCCGGGAGATGGAAATCTTCGCCGAGGTCGCCGTGTGTTTTTGGAAGGAGGAGCCGGGGTTTTCCGAAGTTCTTCGCGCGGTGGACAGCCAAACCGTCTTCGTCGTGCCAAACTTCATCAGCGAAGGATATTTCACCCGCACCGTCATTCCCCGCGAGATGGGCTTGGACGGTCCGACAACGCATCGCGGAGGACGCTCGATCCACTACTGCGAACCCGCCGGCAACCATCCGTTGATGACTTCCCTGCTTGTTCGCCAAGCCAAGGCAAGCGCCCCGCAAGTCGCCCCAGCCGAGACAAGCCTGTTCATCGTCGGCCACGGCACGCAGTTGGACGAAAAATCCGCCGCCGCCGCGCGTTTCCAAGCCGAATGCATCTCCTCTGGCGGCGAATACGCCGAGGTTTTTCCCGCCTATATGGAGGAGGAGCCATTCATCGCGGATTGGCATAAGATCGCAAGCAGGCCGAATGTGGTGGTGGTTCCATTCTTCATTTCGGATGGGCTGCACAGTTATCAGGACATCCCCGTGCTCCTCGGCATACGCGAGGAAACCGGCCCCGCCGCAAGCCAGGCCGATGTGTTTCAGGAAAATCCCCACCACCTGCGGGAACGGACACTTTTTTACACGAGCGCCATCGGCTCCGCGCCGGAATTCGCGGAGATTCTCATCGACCAAGCGCGTCGCTTTAGAAGTTAGCCTTCCGAGAGATTGTTGGCGGGAACAGTATTGAGAATCGACGCGACGCGCTTCACCGCAGGCCGCGCGAGCATGTCGGCCCAATAGGAACGGGTGAACTCGATCTCGGCATAAGGAAGGATTTCCAGCCAGGCCTCGGGCACGCCCTCGGCAAGATTCGCCGGGAGGATGATTTTAACGGAAAACTCGGACACTGGGAAACGGTAGCTACGCCAGATCTCCTCATGGCGCGCGACGGTTTCATTTTCGGTATCGCCGGGTTCGATGCGGTCGGGGCCCTTGGTGCGCTTGAGGGATTTTTTCAGGCGTCCCAGCCAATTTTCCGTGCGGATCGCCTGGGGCGGGATGCAGCCGATCAAGACCAACTCGGGAAGATCGCGGCCGACCGACTGGAGCTGCCGGGCCATTTCGAGAACGACGGCGGATCCAAAACCAAAGCCGACTAGTTGAAAATTCGAATTCGGCTCCTCCTCTAAGATCGCGGCGAGGTATTGGGCGGCGGCGGTTTCGATATTCGGATGGCAGGCTTCGGAATTCGACATCCCCCTCGCAGTGATTCCGATAATGCGGCGTCCGGGCCCGATCGCCTCGATCAACTCGTTGTATATATCCGGGGATCCGCTGGCCGCATGAACCAAAATCAGTGGTCTCTTAAACTCGCCATCTTGGAGCTTTACCAAAGGAGACCAAGGCTCGCTTGTGACCGGGCGACGCTCGGACGCTCGAGGAACAGACGTGGAATGGACAGAAGAGACGACTTCCGGACTTTCCAGCCTAGCCGATGGCAGCGCCGAAGAATCAACCCATCCCGCAGTGGTCAACGGCCAGGATGGAAGGGTCACCACACCCGGCTCCGACTCGTTGGAGAGAACATAAACCGAGGCACCGGCGTAGGCGGACAGGACGCCACTCTCGAAAGACCTCGTCCGGCGGATGGCGGCTTCATCCGGGAGTGTGCCGGACTCGGGACCCTCAAGATGGAAATCACCCTGCGCATCGCGCCAGCCATTCACTCCGATATCGACTCCCAGGCGATCGACGGCATTCGGCAGACTCCTCCAACCGGGAAACTTGAAGTGGATTTTTCCGAGGCATCCGGGGGGAATTTCGAGGCCATCCCCATCAACAAGGGAGATTTCCACCTCGGCCGTGGGTTTTCCAACCGGCAGGCGGGGTGTGTCTTTGCGGATGCCTCCGGCGAACCCCAGTCCACAAAGTCCGGCGGGGCTGAAAAAGATGGTTTGTTTGATGCGATTTAAAAAACGTCTGCTCCAGACAATTGCTGTGTTCTGAAGCGGGGCACCGGCTTCGACAGCCACCGAGCGGATCGTCTCCGAAAATCCCGTATCGCCGCCAAGCCAAGCCGAAGCGAAGTTCGCCCACTCCGGCTCCGTAAGACGCATGTGGGAAACTGGCATGGCAACCGCAGAACCGGACGCGGATTCGAAAACAAAAGCAGTTCCACCCGCAACCAACGGGATGAGCCATTCGTCAAAAAATGCGCCACCGCCGCTCGGGGACTTCACCAAAAATGAATCGCCTGCCCGGAAATCCAGCAAACGAGCACCTTCCAGCATGGCAGAAAGTATCAAGGAGTGTGACAGAGCGGGAATGACGGGGTTCTCCACAAATCCTCCGAATGTTGCGGCGAGTGACTCGGGAGCAGGCGAGACAGGTTTTTCCGAATCCCCCTCCATAGAGTCCCATTCCCCGTCGATCACAATGCATCGGCGGTGGGTGGTGTCCAGATGCGGCGAGCTTTTTGAATCGGCAATAACGATCGCAACATCGTGCGAAGAGAGAGTTTTTTCTACCAGTTCGGGCAATGCGGAGGAATCTACCGCGAGACACGAATTGCCCGCCTTCCATATGCCAAGGAGAGCCACCGCCACCCACGCCGAGGGGGACAATACAATCGCTGCATGCCAACCGCCCGAGATTCCGGATTTTTGAAGGTGCGAGGCAAGCTTGTCGGACATGGAGTCCAACTCGGCGAAAGTCATCGAGTAATCGCCGCAACGAACAGCGATCGCGCCGGGCGATTCCGTGGCGTGTCGGCGGATCGAATCGATCACCGTGCCGCTATGAGCCGGCTGCGCGGGGCCGTGGGACGATTGGCGGATCGCACGGATTTCCTCCGAGTGCAGGACTGGCAGACGATCAACGGGTTTACGCAGAGAATCAGGGAGGCTTTTAATAAGGAATGCCAGACGCGATAGGATATCCTTCGCCGCGATCTCGGTGGAAAACGGCCCGCAGATCGAGAGTTCCAACCGCGCTCCGGACCTGGCTTCGAGGTGAAAACCCGGGGATTGCACCGCTTGGATTTGACCATCGAAATTGATCCAGCGCGGCAACGCAGTGTGGATGATGTCGTTTATGGACGGACCACGCCATTGAAAGGATGCCTGAATCTGGGAAGTGGAATAATCCAGGCCCGCCGTTCGCAAAACCTCGTCGGACTCGATCCAGATATTTTCGGCGACTGTGTCCTCGAGCAACTGGGCTGCATCCAGCCAATCGCCGACGATCCCTTTCCAGCTCTGAACAATCGGAAGCCAGTTTTGAAAATATCCAGCCTCGGTTGATTCAGCGCGCGCATCGAAGCGGCAAAGAATCAGGTTTCCCGAGGCCCCGAAGCGGCGAAGCAAGAGGGACCAAAGGCACCGAATGACCAAGCTCTCCTCGAGATCGTTGTCGTGGCAGAACTTTGAAAATTCGGCCGTCCCGGCGCGGTCGAGCAGAACCGAGGTGCGGACGAACGAGCCGTCGCCAAAGCGAGGCTCGAGGTGCATCGGCGCGTCGGCCCCGTCCATGAACTCCCTCCAACTCCTAGGCTTCACCGGTTCCGGCATGACTCCAGGCGCAGCGAGAGGCGATTGGCCAAGGGTCAAGAGAAGATCCAGAAGAACGCGCGTGATAGAAAATTCATCGAGCAAAAACGCGGGCGTGGTCAGGAGGTAATGTCCCGAACCGCCGGGCAAACGGATTTCGTGAATGCGAAGGAGAGGCAGCGAGAGCGGCTCGAAATCAACCAGAGCATCGGCCGCAACGAGCGAGTTCCATTTTTCAGGAATCGCAGCGGGTTCAACGCTCTGCCAATCAAGAGAAATCCAATGCGGATCACCTTTGTCCGCCTCCCGGACGATGAGGCCATCGAGGGATTTGGAGAACGACGAGCGCAGAATCGGATGACGCTGGACGACCAATTGCCATGCTTGCCGGAGAAATTCCGAATTTACGCTCTCGCCGAAACTGATCGAGACCTGAACCTGCGCACCGGGAGCTTTTGGCGCGGCCACATATCGGTAATAAGCCGCCGCCTGCATTGGGTTCGCCGGGTATTGCTTCACGGTTTTTTACTCAAAGGTATTTGTCAGTCGCGGCGCCTTCCGAGGCGGTCGCGGCGAGCTTTGCGAATTTCGCTAGGACGCCACGCGTGTAGCGTGGCTTCGGTTGGCGCCACTTCGCGAGGCGCGCGGAAACTTCCTTCGCCGGAATGTCGAGCGTAAGCACATGCTTGATGCCATCGATGGTGACGGGGTCGCCGTCTTTGACAATCGCCAGCGGACCGCCGTCGAAGGCCTCTGGCGTGATGTGGCCAACGACGAAGCCATGCGTGCCGCCGGAGAAGCGTCCGTCGGTGATGAGGGCGACATCCTTGCCGAGGCCGAGGCCCATGACAGCGCTGGTGGGGGAGAGCATTTCGCGCATGCCAGGGCCACCGTGCGGACCTTCGTAGCGGATGACAATCACATCACCCTTTTGGATTTTTTTAGCGAGGATCGCGGCGAGGGCTTTTTCCTCGGAATCGAACACGCGGGCCTTGCCGGAGAATTTTTCCCCCTCCTTGCCAGTGAGCTTGGCGACGGCGCCGCCGGGAGCGAGGTTGCCTTTGAGAACCACGAGGTGGCTGTCCTTTTTGATCGGGTCTTTGAGCGGACGGATGATCTGCTGGCCTTTCGGGTAGGGTTTGAAGGCGGCGAGGTTTTGTTTGAGCGTTTTGCCGGTGACGGTGAGACAATCGCCATGGAGCAGGCCTTCGGCGAGGAGGGTTTTCATCATGGGCAGGATACCGCCGATCTCGACGAGTTCGCTCATGAGGAAGCGCCCGCTTGGCTTGAGGTCGGCCAGGACGGGCACACGCGCGCCAATCCGGGTGAAATCGTCGAGGGTGAGCTTGATGTTCGCGGTGTGCGCAATGGCGAGGAGGTGCAGGACCGCGTTGGTCGAACCGCCGAGCGCGATGGTGACGGTGATGGCGTTTTCGAGAGCTTCACGCGAGATGATGTCCGAGGGCCTGATGCCGCGCTTGAGCATGTTGAGAACGGCGGCGCCAGCGTTGCGGCAGTCGAGATTCTTCTGTGGCGAGATGGCGTTTTGAGCAGAGCTGTTTGGCAGACTGAATCCCATCGCCTCGATCGCCGAGGCCATGGTGTTCGCGGTATACATGCCGCCGCAGGAACCGGGACCAGGGATCGCCTTCGACTCGACATCGTGGAGTTCTCGCTCGGTGATTTTTTTCGCCGCGCACTGGCCGACGGCTTCGAAAACCGAGACGACATCGAGTTGCCGCTTCTGCAGGCAGCCGGGCATGATGGTGCCGCCATAAACAAAGACTGCGGCGCGGTTCATCCGAACGATCGACATCACGCAACCGGGCATGTTTTTGTCACAACCGCCGATGGCGATGAACCCATCGAAGCCCTGACAGCCGACGACCGTTTCGATGGAATCGGCGATGACCTCGCGCGATACGAGTGAGTATTTCATGCCCTCGGTGCCCATGGAAATGCCGTCCGAGATCGTGATGGTGTTGAAGATCGTCGCCTTGCCGCCCGCCTTGTCGATTCCGAGTGCGGCCTCGCGGGCGAGTTGGTCGATGTGCATGTTGCAGGGGGTGACCATGCTCCAGGTGGAAGCCACGCCGATTTGGGGCTTCGCAAAATCGGATTCCTTGTAGCCGACCGGATAAAGCATCGCACGGCTCGGGGCACGGCTGAGGCCGTCTAGCACTACGGAGGAATAGGGTCTGGGATTGGGTTTAGACTTTTTGGTTGGCATAAAGGAAATCAAAAACGAGCAGCGATTATTTCGACTCCTCTCCCCCAAGGGAAGGCATTTTCAAGTGATGCGCAGGCTTACTTTCGCTCGCTGATGGCAGTCAGGATCAAGACCCAGAAAGTGTGGACCAGCACGGCGAAGGGGAGTTGGAGGGGAGGAGGCATGATGTAGACGAAGGTGACTCCGGGAAACCAAATGATCCACGAGGCTAACTGGACTGGCAGGAGGTTTTCCGTGAGAAATTGAGGTCGGCAGACCGAAGCGAAAGCCGCTTTTTGAAAACCCCCAGCATGCAACAGGAAATACCCCGTGATGATCGGCGTGGCGATGAATGGGCTGTAGAAAAATTGGTCCACGAGAACCTTCGTCGCCACCGTGGCGAAATCGTTTCCCGACCCGAACCACATATTCTGCGCTTTGTAGAAAACATCAACCAGCGACCCCATGAAAATCCAGAGCGGCGCCATTGTGGCGAAGCGTTTGATGTTTTCCACCGTGATCCTCCCGCTTTGAAAAAGAACAACCCGCATGATCTCCGGCAGAAGCGCTCCGGAAAAGGTGTAGGTGACCATCGCAAAGACAACGCCCAATTCCTCCCTTGACTGGCCTACCAATCGAAAAAAAGCCCGCGTGCCATCGTGGAAGAAATACAGCGCGAGGATGCAGGCCATGACCCCCTGCAAAAGAAGACCCGGAAGCAAATTCGCGCGCGCCGCTCGAAAGCCCACCAAAAGAGCGTTGCGAAGAGTCACTGTCAGCTCCTTTCCAAAAAGAGAACCCCGGATCGTCGGCGCGCATGCCAGTCACCGGGCAGATTGACCTTCGCCGGGTTGGCGCCTTCCAGCAAGGACAGCACGCGTGTTGTTTCCTTCCAGCCAACCTCGGGGATGCCGTGGATTCTGAGCCACGCCAGCACCAACCGGGCTTGGGCTGCGGGGTGCATTTGGCGCAGCGTTTTGAGGGAGAGTTTTTCCTCCGGCGCGGGAATGAGACTGGACATCCAATCGTCCTCCGACCGCAAAATCTCGGCCGCGCGCAGGATCGCCTGGCGAAACGATGGCCCCATAGCCTCTTCGATCGCTGGAATCACATGGTGCCGGAGCTTGTTGCGGGTGTGGCGTGTATCGACATTCGAGGCGTCCTCCCGAAACCGAACCTTGTGACGCCGCTGGTAGACGAGGATTTCGGCGCGTGTGACTCCGAGCAATGGTCTCCGGATGGCCAGAGATTCTCGGTTGGCAACAGGCTTCATTCCACCCAAGCCTGCGGCCCCAGTGCCACGCAGGAAGTTGAACAAACAGGTCTCGACCTGGTCATCCGCGTGATGGGCGAGAACCAAAGTCCGGCAGCGCGTCCGCTTCGCGCACTCATCGAAAAATGCATACCTCAACTCCCGCGCGGCCAACTCGACAGACAGAGCGTTTTCCTTCGCAAATTCCGTCGTTCGAGCGCGGGCGATCAGCACAGGCAACCCCCGCCTACCCGCCTCGCGACGCACGAACTTCTCATCGGCTGACGCGCTCCGCCCGCGCAGAGTGTGGTTCAAATGGCAAACCACCAAGTTCCCATAACCACATTCCAGCAGGGCATCGAGCAGCACCATCGAATCGCGCCCGCCGGAAACACCCACGAGCAATTTTCGGGATTTCGAAATTCCGGAGAGGGCCGAGGCCAAAGCCAACTGCAAGGAATCGGCGGCTGGGGCGATTTTATTTGGTGATGAAGCGCGCACCGAAATACGGCTCGAGGGCCGCTGGCAATTCGACCGACCCGTCCGGCCTCTGGCCGTTTTCAAGCAGCGCGACATAAAGGCGGGCGAGCGCGGTGCCGGATCCATTGAGCGTGTGGCAGAAGCGGTTTTTGCCATCTTCGGCCTTGAAGCGAAGGTTCATCCGTCGCGCTTGGTAATCCTCGAAATTCGAACAACTCGAAACCTCCAGGTAGGCATTCTGGCCGGGTGCCCAAACCTCGATGTCGTAGGTCTTGGCAGAGCCGAACCCCATGTCACCAGTGCAAAGCACAATCACGCGGTAATGCAGTCCCAGCGCTTGAAGAACCCGCTCGGCATCGGCCGTGAGCGATTCGAGTTCGGCGTTGGAATTTTCCGGTGCGCAGATTTTCACCAACTCGACCTTGTCGAACTGGTGCATGCGGATCAGGCCTTTCGTTTCGCGGCCGGCGGACCCTGCCTCGCGCCGGAAGCAAGGCGTGTAGGCGGCATATTTCACAGGAAGCTCGGCGGCTTTCAGAATTTCCTCGCGGCGGAGATTGGTCACCGGCACCTCGGCGGTGGGCACCAGGAAAAGCCCGCCTTCGTCCACGCCATACATGTCCTCCTCGAATTTAGGCAACTGCCCGGTGCCGACCATGCATTCGCGGCGAACGACAAACGGAGTCGCCACCTCGGTGTAGCCGTGCTGACGCGTGTGGAGGTCGATCAGGAAATTGATCAACGCCCGCTCCAAACGAGCGCCGGCGCCGGTGTAGACAGCAAAACCGCTTCCGGAGATCTTCGTGGCCCGCTCGGAGTCAATCAACCCCAGGCTCTCGGCGATGGCGACATGGTCCTTGGGATTTTCGATGGATGGTTTTTCGCCGTGAACTCGCACGACGGGATTATCCGCCGCATCCTTCCCGGCGGGAACATCAGCTTGGGGGATGTTCGGGAGATTGAGCAAAATCTCGCGCTGCTTCTCGGAAAGCGCCTCGGCCTCGGCGGATGCCTGCTCCATGTCGGCGGAGATTTTTTTGACCTGAGCCTCGAGTTCGGCGGAGTCGAGCTTTTGGGCGCGGAGTTGGCCGATTTCCTTGCTGAGGCGGTTGCGTTCGCCTTGAAGACCTTGCAGGCGGGTTTCGGCGGCGCGGCGATCCACATCGATCGCAAGGATGGCTTCGATGGTGGCGACATGGGCCGGAGAGCGGGCGGCTAGACGGCTTTTGACGATGTCGGATTGTTCCCGGATGAGACGAATATCGAGCATGGGTTGGACAGCATGAGGAAAATCGGCAAAATGAGCGAACCAATTTCCAGCCGATGTCCGCCAAGTTCCGCGACTACTACCAAACCCTCGGAGTTTCCAAAACCTCCACGCCCACCGAAATCAAAAGCGCCTTCCGCAAGCTTGCGCGCCAACACCACCCCGATACGGCCAAGGACAAAAAGGCCGCCGAAGAGAAATTCAAAGAGATCAACGAGGCCTACGAAGTCCTCGGCGATCCGGAAAAGCGCAAACGCTACGACCAGTTCGGCGCGGATTGGCAGCACGGCCCCCAGCCCCAGGCCGGGGGAGGATTTGCACGCCAGGCGGGAGGTTTTCGTCCAGGCCGCGCGGGGCAAGCTTCGGAAGAGGATTTTTCGTTTGGCGGAACCGGCTTCAGCGATTTCTTCGAACAAATGTTCGGCGGGCGCCGCGCCCGGGGAGGTTTTGAGGACATGCCCCAACGCGGACAGGATGTGGAAGCCGATATCATGGTCACGCTGGAGGAGGCTCTCAATGGCTCCACGCGGCAAATTTCCTACCGTCGCGGAACCTCCAAAAAACTGGAGACCTGCACGGTGAAGATTCCGAAAGGCATCCGCGAAGGCCAGCGCGTCAGGCTTGCTGGACAAGGCGGGACCGGTGCCGGCGGTGCAGGCGCGGGGGATTTGTTCCTGCGAGTGAAATTCCAGCGCCATCCGGATTTTGAAATCGAGGGCTCGAATCTGATCTACGACCTCGAGATTCCGGCATGGGACGCGGTGCTCGGATGCAGCGCCACCATCCCCACACTTGGCGGACGCGTGAAACTCAAGGTTCCCCCTGGCACACAAAGCGGAAAAAAATTCCGCCTGCCCGAAATGGGATTGCCCGAAGGTGCCAGCAAACGGGGTGACCTCTACGCCGTCGTTGGCATCACAGTTCCCGAAAATCCCTCGCCCGAGGAAAAGGCCCTTTGGGAAAAAATCGAGGCGCTCAACCGCAAATAGCGCTCCGCAGGCGCGGCACCATTAACATCAGGGAGTCCGTCCGCTTTTCTCCGCGAGGATTCCACGCGCAACAGCCTCGGCGATTTTTTGGCGTGTGGAGGATTTCTGAAGTTCCAAATTCTCGGCGGGATTCGAGACGAATCCCATTTCCACGAGCACGGCCGGGCGTCTGTTGTTTCTTAAAACATAGAATCGCCCGGGTTTGATTCCGCGATTTTTGGTTCCGTAGGCTCGAAGGACTTCAGTTTGGATGTTCGCGGCCAAGCGGGAGGAGCGATCCGAGTAGAAATAGGCTTCAACACCAGAGGCCCGTGTGCGTTTGGCCCAATTCAAGTGCAGGCTCACAAACACGGCATTGCGGGAGCGATTGGAAATCGCCACCCGGTCGTCGAGGGTCACGAAATAGTCACCTTTTCGCGTTTCTATCACTTGAAGACCTGAATTCCGTAGAATCCGAGAGACGCGTTTGGCGATATCGAGGGAGAGGATTTTTTCGTGGTTTCCTTGGACCGCCTTGGCTCCGCGATCCTGGCCGCCGTGCCCCGCATCAATAATCACTGTATCGAAGAAACCCGCTCCGGAGAGCCTTCCCCGGTAGGGAGGGGATGTCTGGCAGGACGAAAAAAACAGGCAGACAAAAAGCGCCAACGGAACCAGCGCCCACGAAGATGAACACGGTCCGCACGGCACCTCCTCGCAAGTTCCGGAATTTCGATGGCCTCGATGAAACACACGGCCACCATAAAAATCGTTAAAGACCCGGCGCAACCCATTTCAGGGCTGGTTGGAATTTTCGTCTCGATTTCCCGGCCCGGCGCGGCGTGGATGTCGGCATGCTGGCTAAAAGAGTGATTCCCTGTCTCGATGTGACTGATGGGCGCGTGGTGAAGGGAACGAAATTTCTGAACCTCCGGGACGCCGGAGACCCTGTGGAATGCGCGAAAATGTATGACGCCCAAGGCGCGGACGAGTTGGTGTTTCTCGACATCACCGCCTCGAGTGATGGTCGCGACACCATGGTTTCCGTAGTGGAGCGCACGGCCGAGCAATGTTTCATGCCCCTGACTGTCGGCGGCGGGATTCGCAGCGTGGAGGATTTCCGGATCATGCTCCGTGCCGGGGCCGACAAGGTCAGCGTTAATACCTCCGCGCTTCAACGGCCTGAACTGATCAGCGAGGGGGCGGAGGCGTTTGGCTCCCAATGTGTGGTTGTGGCGGTGGACGCGAAGCGCGACGGGCCGGGAAAGTGGAGGGTCTATACCCACGGTGGACGAAAACCCACGGAGCGCGATGCAATCGAATGGGTGCGCGAAGCCGAACGCCGTGGTGCCGGCGAAATCCTCCTCACCAGCATGGATGCCGATGGCACCTGCGGCGGCTATGATTTGGAACTGACCAAAGCCGTCTCCATGGCAGTGGAAATCCCGGTCATCGCCAGCGGCGGCGCAGGCGAACTGGAGCATCTGGCCGATGTTCTCGAGCGTGGAAAAGCGGATGCCGTGCTGGCCGCGAGCATTTTTCATTTCGGCAAACACACCGTGGCCGAAGCCAAGGCCCACCTCGCCTCGCGCGGTTTGCCGGTGCGTGGCCGATTCCGCGATTGATAGACAATCCGCCCAGGATAATTTTGCGCCATGCCGAATCACGACGCCAACTTCTCGCTGGAAAAAATCAGCGATTTGTTGCGCCGCGAGGGACTTCGCATGACAAAAAAACGCGAGGGCATTCTTCGCGCGCTATTTGAGGCCAAGGGCCCGATGACCCTCCAGGAAATCCAATCCGCCGCCAGCTTGCACAGCCCGGCCACGCCCGATTACGCGACGGTTTTCCGCACAATCCTGCTGATGGAAAAACTCCGCTTGGTTCACAAGGTGAACCTCCTGCGCTCGCGGACCCACTACGAACTCAGCGACCCCCGGAAACACTACGACCATCTGGTTTGCCGCGAGTGCGGAGAAGTTGTCCTGATCGACATCCCCTGCCCAATCGGCGACGCCGAAAAAACCATCGCGCGTCAATACGGCTTTCGCGACTTGAGCCACTCGCTCGAGTTTTTCGGGGTCTGCTCGACCTGTTCCGTATGATCAAAAATGTCCTGCTCGACTGGTCCGGCACGCTCGCTGACGACCTCTCCGCTGTCCTCAAAGCAACGAATCTGATTTTCGCCGAATACGGCCGCGACCCGCTCACGCTAGAAGAGTTCCGCCTTCACTTCCGGCTTCCGTTTTCCGGCTTCTACGCGGACCTGCTTCCGGAGGCGACGGCCGAGGGTTTGGAGGCGCTTTACGAAAGGTTTTTTCTGGGTCTCAACGACACGATCGAACTCCTCCCTGGCGCGCGGGAGTTTCTAGGTTTTTGCAAGGACACCGGACGCCGCACTTTTCTTTTCAGCTCGATAAAAACCTCGCACTTCGAGTTGCAAGGCGGGCGACTGGGTGTGCTTGACGACTTCGAGGTCGCCTACACCGAGATCATGGATAAGCGGGAAAAAATCCGCGAAATTCTCTTCACCCACTCCCTGAATCCCGAGGAGACCATGTTCGTCGGCGACATGGTGCATGACATCGAAACCGCAAAACACGGCGGCGTGCTGGATGTCGCGGTCCTCTCCGGTTTCGACCGGGTGGAAAAAATTCTACCCGCCCGCCCGACGATCATCGCGCGGGACATCGCCGCCGTGCAAAGACTCCTATGAACGAAATCTTGATTGTGGGGCTTCGGGTCAAAACGCAGATCGGAGTTCCGGAGGAGGAACGCCTCGCTGAGCAGGAAGTGGAATTCGACATCCGCATCCAAACAACCAAGACTTTTGAGATGATGCAGGATCGTCTCGAGGACACCATCGATTACGCGATGGTCTGCGAGCGTGTGTCGGAGCTCGCCACCAGCAGGCCTAGGAAACTGATCGAGACTCTCGCGAGCGAGGTCGCCGAAATGATCATTTCCAAATGCCAAGCCCGCCGCGTCGAAGTGGAATTGCGGAAATTCATCCTCCCCCAGACCCGCCATGTGGCCGTGCACTGCGTGCGCGAAAAAATCTAGGCGGACCGGATTTTATCCCAAGCCTCGACCGGCGAGACCGCTCCAAAATCCCTGTAGAGCTGAAGCAGGCCCTGTTGGTCCCACGAGATTCGCAGAAAGGCGTTCGAATCCGTTCCTAAAAGCCACCTCGAGGCTCGCTCGAGGACGCCACTCGGTTGGGGGGCGCGAGTGGCGCGGAGGATTTTCTCGGCGGAATCGGGATGGAGCGTGGGCAGGTGCGCGTTGAGCAGCAAATCCCTCGCGCGGTCGGTTCCGACAAGAGCCACGGGTTTGGCGAGAGGGTCGGCGGAGAGGTTCCAATGCCTGGTCCAGTAAGGATGGTCCAACTCCTCGAAAAACCGCAGAAATCCCTTCTCACCCGACTCGCTGAGGTTTTTTCGCAGGAGCGGGAAATTGCACGCGGTCGCAGACAATGCCCCTAACCGACGATGTGGATGGTTCGGGGGACGAAGACCGGAAAACTTCCAAATCTGGCGTGGAAGGACGCCCCTTGAGAAGTTATCCCGAACCTTCCACCATGCGTCCCAGAGCGGCTTCAGATATGTTTTTGTGATGTCGTCGGCGTCATCGAAACTACGCGGCTCGAGAAATCCCGAAATTCCAAAAAGCATCGCCTCGCCGTCACTGCCCCGCACGGTTTTCCATCCAGTGCGCTGCGCCGCGAGAAGGAACGGGATGGCGTTGTTTTTGTAACCCAACCCGGCGGAGATCGCGAAAAACAGGGCCGCATCCTCGCCATGCAGACGACTCGCCGATACCCAAGCCGCGTGCTTGTTTTCCAAACGGAACCTCGCCGCCCGGTCGATCATCGCCCTCCCCTGCTCAAGGGTCACCGAAACAGGTTCGCTCCGCACAGCGGGAGGCGTGGGATTTTCGACAAGCAATCGGGCCTGCGGGATGAGGCTGTTGTCCGAGCTTCTGGCAAAGGAATCCTGATCTCCTGCGGAAACGAAAAAATGCAGCCGGGTATTTGCATAGGCGGGATTGACCGCATGGCCGTGATTCTCCCAATCGCGATTTTCCCAGTCCACTTCGATGTCACCCTCCTCGATGCCGCGGTTTTCGAATTCGATCCGGGCGTTTTTGAAATCAGGACCGGCTTCACGATTCCACTCTCCAAAGTGGTGGACGCGGAATTTCTCGCCGCAGGTTGTGATCCACTCAAATCCGTAGTCCCCATTGAAAAGCCGCGCTTGGATTTCCATCTCGCGGACACGCGGCACAGGGCTCTCGGCGATGACTCGCCCCAGCCTGGCCCGGGAATATGCGGAATCCGATTTCACAAGTCGGGATACGGGAGATTTTGAAGCCAACTCCGAGGTGGTTCGGCTGGTTCAGGTTTGATTTGAGGAGGTTCCGGGATCGGCTCTGGCGTGGGTTCAAGGAGCATCTCCTGCTTGAACTCTTCAGGAGGAATCCGGCGGGAGACGAAGGCGATTTCCAAATCCAAACGTGCCTTCACTTCGGGATTCTTCGCGAGCTTGAGCGCGGAGCGAAAGGAGTCCAACGCCGGCGCGTAGTGCCCCGCATCCATCTGCGCATTGCCTAGGGCTTCGAGAAACATGCTGTCCCCCGTCTGCATCGAGGCCTCATGAATCGCCAGCATGCCGAGAAGAATGTTCGAGCGGGACGCCAGCGTGATGCTGCGGAAGCGGCGAAAAGGGTTTGGCTGGCTTGTGCGCGGATCGGCGAATTGATTCCATGCTGAGTAAGGCCTGTAAAGCGGGTCGCCGACCACGACGCCCATCCAGGAGACCGCGCGCTGGGACATCCACCCCGCTTCCGCGAGGGTCAGCCCCGACATCAAGCGATCCTGAAAAATGTCGAGATTCGCCGTGAACGAAAGGAAGGGCTCATAGACATTGCCGAGCGTGGCGGCCGCACCGCGCGCAATCAACGGCCCGCACCAGTGATTCGCACTACTCCGCAATGATGCCGCGCTGAAAGAATGAAGATGAACCGCCACAGCCCCGGGAAGAAATCGGAAATCCTCCCTCAAAAACGGGCCGTTGATATCTCCGGCATACCAACCGAAGTAGACCGCCGCATCGGTGATGGGAAAATTGACAGAGAATGTCTGGGGAACATTGTCGAAGATCGTCGGCACCCCCGACTGGCGCAGGATTTCCACAAGTTTCCTCATCCAATGATCCCCCTCGATGTAGCCCCCGGAGGTGATATCGCGTCCATCGACATAGGCCCAACCCCAGAGCCCTTTCTTCTCCGTGGCAATCGTGTCGTCGATCATCTTGCGAACCATCGCGGCGGTCGGCGCATCGAGCCTCGAGGGCAACATCAGGCCGGGGGAAATCGCCTCGTCGAGGATCGGAGTGAAGCGGCCAAAATACGGATTCGGTAAAAGACCACCAGAAGTGAAGCCGGGCAGGCCCAACGCCGCGAGTTCGCTATCGACACTCGCTTCGTTGCGCCCATCGACCGCAGGGGAGATTTTTTCCACCGCCGGAGGGGAATGGCCCGAGGAGTCCGCCGATATTTTCAACGGAAATCCCCGGATGATGGCCAAAAAGCGAATGCTGCAACTGGAGACGACGATTTCGCCTGAAGGCTGCTTTCTCTGAGTCCACCAACCATTCTGGATCAATTGGGATCGAAGCGGATCGGCGATCAGCCGATCGAAATCCACCCTCGTGATTTCCTCGCTCGCGGGCAGATTGAATCCGACGACCTGCGACTGCGGAATAGCCCGTGCGGATGCATAGTAGCTGGCGAGATCTTTCGATTCGGGATCATTCGCATTGAATAAAACCAGCGTCGCGGAAGCGAGACGGTCCGCGGCGGCACCGGTGATGGAGGCCGCGATCAGCAGGACCAAAAGAACTATTCGACTAAACATGAATCCGTAGGCCGTCGTATGCCAAGCGAACATCCGGAGGCAGCCCCGCCTCGGTTTCGGCATGACCAAGCTCGTGGCACATGTGGATGAACCAAGTCTGTCGCGCGCCAATGCGCCGCGCGGCTTCCAACGCGCCCTGGACGGTCAGATGTGTCGAGTGAGCCGTATGACGAAGCGCGTCGATCACCAAAACATCCACGCCTCGCGCGGCCTCCTCCGCCTCGGGGGGCACGGACTGGCAATCGGTGAAATAAGCAAAAAGCCGGTGGCCGTTTTTTTCAAACACCAAGCCATTCGTGACCATCCTCCCATGGGGCAAATTGACCGGCACGATATCGAAGCCATCCAGGGAAAACCTCCCATCCATCGTGATCGGATCGGGGCGCACATAGTTCGGGTAGCGCGCGGAGCCATCGAACGCATATTGGAAAACGCGCTTCAGGTCCGCGAGGGTTTGGGTCGAACCATGGACCGGGATCGACTTGCTCTCGAGTTCGCAAAACCGGCGGAGATCGTCGAAGCCCAGAATGTGGTCCACATGCGAGTGGGTGTAGAGCACGGCGTCGAGGCGATTGATGTTCTCGCGCAGGCACTGGGTTCGAAAGTCCGGCGTGGTATCCACTGCGATCGAGAGCGTGGGCATTTGGATATGGATCGCGGTGCGGAGGCGCTTGTCCCGCGCATCGCTCGATTTACATACGGCGCACTCACAGCCGATCACCGGGATGCCGTGCGATGTGCCCGTGCCGAGAAATGTGATTTGAAGATCCTGCATCGCTTGGAATCGCGGGCGGAGCGTGGCATAGTTCCCCGATGTCCGCAACGATGGCATCTCTGCGCATTCGCAATCTCGCGCTGGTCGAGGACCTCCTTTGGGAGACGCCCAGCGGCTTTGTCGCAGTCACCGGAGAGACCGGTGCCGGCAAATCCATCATTCTCGGAGCGGTGAAACTTCTCCTGGGTGAAAGGGCTGACCGCTCGCTTGTCCGGAGCGGCGCCGATTCCTGCGCGGTCGAGGGTCTTTTTCAGATTCCTGCGACTTCACCCGTCCATGCCATTCTCGAATCGGGCGGGGCGGAACCTTGCGAGGACGGCGCCTTGATCATCAAACGCAGCGTTCTGGCCGAAGGCGGCGGGAAGCAATTTGTGAACGGCTCGCCGTGCACTCTCGCCCTACTCCGCGATCTCGGCATCGCCTTGGTCGATCTCCACGGCCCCCACGACCACCAAAGCCTTTTCTCCCGAGAGCAGCAAATGCTCGTCCTCGACTCTTTCGCGGACTCCGAAAAACTGCGCGCCGATTTTTCGGAGAAGCGGCGCCAGTGGATCGATCTGGAAAACGAACAACGCCGCTTGGTCGAAAACGCCGAGGCTTTGGCTCGGGAGTTGGATTTATTGTCCCACCAAACCGCCGAAATTGACTCCGCCAACCTGCAAGCCGGGGAGGAGCAAAACCTTATCTCCCGCCAACGCACGGCTTCGAACTCGCATCGTCTTGGCGAGGTTTGCGCGGACCTCTCCGGCGTCTTGAGCGAATCGGAGGACTCGATCATTTCACGCTGGGGCGATGTCGGGCGACTGGCCCGGGAGCTTCAACGCCTCGATCCCGCCGCCGAACCGATCGCGCTTGCGGCCAATGGAGTTTTCGAATCCCTCAAAGACCTCACCCGCGAGATCGACCACTACTCGAACGGCGTCGAATCCGATCCACGCGCACTTGCCGAGATTGAAGCCCGTCTCGATACAATCCAGAACCTGAAGCGCAAATACGGCTCGAGTGTCGAAGCGATCCTGGAATTCGGCCGCGAAGCCTCCGAAAAACTCGCCTCCCTCAGAAACCGGGAAGAGCGCGGTTCGCGGCTCGACGCCGAGATCGAGGCTGCCCGAAAGGCGCTCGAGACAGCCGGTAAAAAACTTTCCCAAGCGAGGCGCAAAGCCGCCCCGAAGCTCGAAGCCCTGGTTCGGCGCCACCTCGCGGATTTGGGGTTCGCCCGGGCAGGATTCACCATTGCCTTCGAGGATTTGGCCGACCCCTCGCCCGGGGGATTCGAGCATCTGGAGTTCCTGTTTGCCCCGAATCCCGGCGAGCCCGAGCGCCCGCTCCGCGCCATCGCCTCCAGCGGCGAAATTTCACGCGTCATGCTCGCCCTCAAATCCTCCCTCGCCGCGCAGGACAGTGTCTCAATTTTGATCTTTGACGAAATTGACGCCAATGTCGGTGGAGAGATCGGAGCCAAGGTGGGGTTGAAGATGAAGGAACTCTCCACAAGCCATCAGGTCTTCTGCATTACGCACCTCCCTCAGGTGGCCGCCTCCGCCGAATCGCAATTCATCGTCGCCAAGGAAAGCAGCGCATCCCGCACCCGAACCCTTCTTACGGGAACGACGCCGGCGGGGCGCATCGAGGAAATCGCCCGGATGCTCGGCGGACCGGCGGACACCGCCAAAAAACACGCCCGCACGCTCCTCGGCTTGAAATAAGAGCTTTTGCACCAGATCGGGCTGCGATTATTGTCCAACAGCTTTTCGTGTGAAAAAACAGGATACAAATCCCGGCTGCGAAGAAGTTTCCCAGGCGGAAAAGATCGCCGCCTTGGACTCGGAGATGCGTTCCCTGCGCCAGTCCCGTCTTCGCGTGGAAGGAGCGGTGGAGGCCTCGGGCTTGATTCTCCGCGAGTGGGACACCTCGACCGACGAGGCTGTCTACTGTGGCGCCGCTGAAACAATTCTGGGAATTTTTCCACACGAACTCCTCGGGAGTTTCGAGAAGTGGGTTCTGTTGATTCACGTCGACGACCGCGCCGAGTATCGCAAGGAAATCCAGCGCGTGTTGAAAGAAGGCGGTCCTTTCGAGATCGAATACCGAATCCGCAAGCGTGGCGACAAACAAACCCTATTGCTCGAGCGCGGCTATTTTGTGAGCCCCTCTCAAGGGGCACACCCCGTGCTCTCCTCGATGATTTCGGATGTGTCCCGCCTGCGGGATCTGGAATCACGCGTCAGAAAATCCCAGCGCGTCGAGGCATTCAGCCAGCTCACAGGCGGCGTTGCGCATGATTTCAACAATATGCTCTCTGTCGTCATCGGCTACGCGCAGATTCTCATGGAGGAATCTTCTGACAACAGGGAGCAAATTGGATTCCTGCAGGAGATCGAGAAAGCCGCCCTCCGCGCCTCGTCGCTCACAAACCAACTCCTCGCTTTCAGCAAGCCACCCGCCACAAGAAAGAGCAGCCTGCAGCTTGGCGATTTGCTGCAGGAGTTGGTGAAAATGCTCGACCGTCTCCTCGGCGAAAACATCAGCCTGAAAATTGAACCTGCGAAAGGATTGTGGTCCGTTCAAGCTGACCGCAGCCAGATCGAGCAGCTCTTCATCAATCTCACGGTCGCCTGCCGTGAAGCCATGCCTGGCGGCGGGGAGGTTTTGATTTCCTCTACAAACGAATCCCACGGCGAGGCGAAGTATTTCGGGGAATATGCCCTGCCCGCCGGAAGCTATGTTCGCGTTTCCCTGAGCCTAGAAACCGCCCCCGGATTTCCGCATCCCCGAAACCTCGAAGTAAACCGAAGCGTTTCCACCGCGCGATCGGTCATCGAACAAAACGAAGGCCTGCTTTTTGTGAACTATGTGCAGGACCATGCGAGGATTCATATCTACTTCCCGAGCGCCACCGAGGCGATCGCTGCCGTCCCGCCCGAATCCGTTCCGAGGAAAGCCACCAAATCCGCTTCGATTCTACTGGTGGAGGACGATTCGTCGCTCCGCCAGTTTACTAAAACCGTTCTCTGCCGCTTGGGCCACCAAGTCCTCGAAGCGGCCGACGGCGAGGAGGCTTTGGCGATTTTGGAAAAAGATGCCTCCGTCGTGCCCGACCTCCTCATCGCCGACATGGTGATGCCGCGGATGGGCGGACTGGAGTTGGCCAAAGTGGTTTCGAAAAAACGCCCGGATGCCGCCGTGCTTCTGATTTCAGGCTATCCCGAGCAACAACTCATCGCCCATAAATCCGGCCACACCCTCCTCAAAAAGCCCTTCGCCGTTGGAGAACTCATCTCCCGCGTCGGTGCTCTTATCGAAAACTAAACCGGTTCAACAGTAAACGAGCAGTTGCCGCAAGAGCGAGGAACTCGAGTTGTAGTTCCTGATTTTTTTGATCGTGTTTTCGTCGAGATGGTATCCCTCCGCCACAAGCAGAACACCGGTGGGACTATAAATTCCAGTGGCAAGCTGCATGCCGACATCGAGTTCATCGACCATGACCTCGCGCACCAATCGGGGCAAAGAGGTCGCCTGCGCGCAACGCAGGAAAAGCCTTGTGGCATCCGGATCGAATGCCGAGCCGGAGAGTTCGAGAATTTTGTCCACCGCCTGCTCGTGGGGCAGGCCGCAGGTCACATAGTAAACGATGACGGCGAGGCATCGCGCGGGCCAGGGAATCATCTCGCCGGCCAAGCCATCGGGGAAACCGGCCCCATCGAAACGCTCGTGGTGCGCACGGATCGTGTCGGCGACCGGTTTCAGCAAATCGACAAACGAGGCGAGGGTTTGGCCGTGGATCGTGTGGTTTTGGAAAACGGTCTTCAGCTCCGGAGGCGTGTCATCGAGGTTGTTTTGAACAGCCATCATGAAGCCGGAAGGAACCGCCGTAAGGCCGATGTCGTAAAGCCGCGCGCTGACCTCGAGCACATGCTTCTGCTCCTCGTCGAAGTAATGCGTCTCGGCCATGATCTGCGCGATTTTCTGGGCCGCCTTCGCCTGCTCGCCGAGCAGCGGATTGAAGGTCGATAGGATGCGCTGACAGAGTTCGAGCGAGCGACTGAAATTTGTTTTCAGAGCCTCATGCGAGAGGTCGAGTTCGCGTTTGCCGGCTTCGAGTTCGCGGAGTTGTTTCTCGAGGCGCGAATTGGCCTCGGAGAGCTTTTGGTTCAGATCAAGCGTTGTCCGCTCAAGCGTGCGGTTCTTCTCGATCAAATCGTATCGCTGAACGGCGTTGTGCAGAGTCGCCATCATCTCGGCGGAAATCCAAGGCTTCGTGACGAACCGGAAAATCTCTCCGCTGTTTACAGCCGCCGTGACGATGTCGAGCGACTTGATTCCGGTGATGAGAATGCGCGAGGCAGCGGGTTGGATTTGCGCGAAGCGGTGAAGGAGGTCGGCCCCGAGCATGTCGGGCATGTTGTGGTCCGCAATCACGACGGCGAATTTCCTGTCGAGCGCGTAGCGCAGCGCCTCGTCGGAACTGCTAGTGGTGACGGATTGGTAGCCGGAGCGGGTGACGAGATCCTCGAGAACCTTGAGAATCAGGGGATCGTCGTCGATCGACAGAATGGATGGAGGGTTTGTGTTCACGGGATGAGTAGGGTTTTGAGCGGTTAAAAGTCGCAACTGGGAAGAACAAGAATCACCTGGCAATGATCGGCTGAGGAATCATTCCAAACCACCAACCGGCCACCGATTCCTGCGAGGATTCCCTCGGCTTTGGCGACGGTGGCATCGAGCGGCCCGATATCGGCCGGGCAGGCGTCGATCTCCTGCGCGGAGGCGATTGAGCAGGGAAGCTGGAACGAAACGCCAACCATGCCGGCCGCGATATCTTTGCCGAGGCGGGCAGCGGCTTCGTGAAGTTGGAATGTTGTCAGGACTGACAACGGCACCTCGATCCGACCTTTTGGCAAAAAAGAACGGAGCCGGGAGGCAATAGACAGCAACGCGATGCGGAAGGGATATTCCGCCACATGCACATGGATCGGCGCCGAAGGTGCGAAAAATTGAATTTTCGCCGTCCTGGGAAAAACCACGCGCAGCAGGTCGAGTTCCGAGGCCACGAGCGCCTCGAGGTCGTGGTAGGTCGTCTCGCGCTCAGCGACATTCAGGTGAATCTGCGTGGCGCGGGCCAGAAGCTCCTTGATGCGCTCGACGCCGCGACCGATTTCGATAATCGCCTCGGCCAATCCCCCATCGCGACCAGCCATTTCCTGACACGCCTCCAGATTAAAATATATCCCGGTGAGCACATTGTTCACCTCATGGATGAGGCCCGGGGTCAGCTCGGCATTGAGCTCGTTCGACGCCCGGCGCAAATCCAAGGCCCCGTCGGAGCTTCGGTCCACCAACAAATTCAGGTCGGCCGATGCTGTCATGTCATTGGGCTTAACCTCGTCAACCCGCAAATCGCGGCAAGAAGAAAATCCACCGGTTTTCGATTGGAACTCACTGGGCTTTTACTGGCGGAGGTGGCGGCGGGGCTAGTGTCGAAAACGCCTCGTGGGCGACAAAACCCGCAAAGAGTCGCGGACTTTGCAGGATGATCTGGTTGCCGCTAGCTTCCTCACGCGATTTTCCCTTCGGGATCGACGGGCTGATATAAGGCACATTAAGCCCCATACCGGCAAACTGCGTGGCGATCGTGGCGACATCCGGCTCCGCCGTGTCCAAAACCCCATCAGCCACCCAGATGACCTCCATGTTCCTCAGGTCGACAATCTTCGCACGCACCCCGATTGCGATTGGGCGGTAGGGACGGAACACCGTGAAATCGACGAACATCACCGCGTCGGCGGCATATTTTTGGCGGAGGGACTTGATGACATCCGCCGAAATGATCGAGGAGGAGGAAATCGCCTCGTTGCTCGTGAGCTTGAGCATTTCATCGCGGGGCACCTGAACGATTTCGTATTTCACAACCTTGGCAAGCTCCCCTCGAAAGATGCCATCCATGTCGCGTTGAATGTCATCGATCGGGCGGGCCGAATAAATCGGCAAAATCGCCAATCGCCGCATGCCCGCCGGCCAAACAATATTGCTCGTCAAGGGAAGCGGCGGGGCGGTCATTGAGGGATCGGAGACGCGTTGAATCCGGCCGGTCTTCGCGGGCGTGTTGGATTTGTCCCGGAGCGTCCGGGAATGGGTATTCGAGCAAGCCGGCATCACGAGGGCCATGGACAGGACGGCGAAGAGCGGGATTGAGAAAAATCGGGATCGCATGGTCTTGTGCGTAGCATTTTCCGTGCCTTGGACAAGCAAACTCCCGAATGCAAAATTCGCACGCTTTTGTTCCAAGATTCCTCTTGCCGCAGAGGGAAATCCCTTTAAGTTTTCGGCGCTGCGATCGATATAGGAAGTATGAAATCGACCGATACCTCCAGTTCCAGAACGCCGGTTTTTTTAAAAAAAGGGGAATTTATGACTCATGCAATTCGCTACTCGATAGCGCTTTCTATTTTCGCTGCAGGGATGATTTCCTTCACCGGTTGCGCCACCACTTCAAAGAAAAACACCCCTCACCCACCCAAGCCGATCTCGCTGAAATTGCCCAAACCGGCGCCCATGCGCGTGGCGATCGACACCTCGAACTGCCGCAAGGCTCCGCTCCTTCCCAAGATCGTAGACAAAACCCCGACGACAAGTTCGCCTTTGGGCGCTGCGGATGAACTCGTGCCGCCTTCCGAGACAAAAACCGTCTCCTCCGCCATTCCCAAATTCATCGAAAACGACCAGCCTGCAGACTTCTTCCAAGGTGTGGGTGACGCTCCGAGCGGCGAAGCCGTGCTAGGAGGAGGTTTTTTCGATACCGTATTCCGTCCGGCGCCTCCACCTCCTCAACCGGTGAGCAGTGCCACTTACACCACCTCGGATTAAAAACATGACCAGACGCCACGCCGGTCTTGCGGCCCTGCTCGCAATCACCGCCCACACCCAAGCCGCAATCGACGCGCCCCCCGCGATTGGAGAAAATCCCGCGCCCGCCGCATTGGCGACTCCGACCGATCCCCACGCCCCCGCCATGGAGGAGCATTCCGGACCGCCCGCCTCGTCAGTCCCGCTCTCCGGAAAGGTGGACTCCTCCAGCATCCCCTCACCGATCCAATTTGATTCCCTCGAGACCGATGTCGAAGAGGATTTGGGCTTGAGTGGCGACCGCGTCGGCGAAGCTGCCAGCGTCAAGAGCATGGAGATCGAAATCCAGCAGGCGCTCGATGCGAACGACCCCGCTCTGGCGGAAAAACTCTTCGCCCAGCTCATGCGCCTCGGAGCGCCCACCTCCCGCAAGCGCGACGCCATGCTCCGCATGGGCAAGCAATTGGAGGAAAAACAGAAGCAATACGCCAAAGCGATTGTGGTCTACGAGCAATTCGTCCAGAATTTTCCCAATGATCCCGAGTCTCCCGAGATTCTCCTCCGCCTCGGTCGCCTTTACCGCAACATCGGCGCCTACGCCTCGGCCCTGAATAAGTTCTACAGCGTTCTCTATTCCTCGATTCAGATGAAAAACGGGGGCGAATACACCGACGCCTCGCTCCGTGCGAAGATGGAGATCGCCCACACCCACTTCGCCGCCGGGGAATACCAAAAAGCCGGGGACCTCTACTCGAAGATCAAGCTCCTTAAAATGTCGTCCGAGGAATCGAGTGAAATCGCCTTCCGGTTGGCCTATATTTCCTTCCTCGATGGCGATTATTCGAAATCCGTTACAGAGGCGCAACTGTTCCTCGACACCTTCCCCGCGAGTCCTCTCGCACCCGAGGCGCAATACCTCTACATCCAGTCGCTCAAAAAACTGAACCGCGAAACCGAGGCCATGAAGGAAACCCTCGAACTCCTCCAGGCCGGTCAGAAATTCGGTCAGAAAAAACCTGCCGTCTGGGCCTACTGGCAGCGCAAAACCGGCAATGAAATCGCCAACGATCTCTATGAAAGCGGCGACTTCTACGGGGCCGCCCAGATTTACCAAAAGCTCGCGGAGTTGAATGACGCCCCGGACTGGCGTGGACCCGCGATCTACCAATTCGGGCTCTGCTGCGAGCGCCTCAGGCATTTCGACCGCGCCCGCGAAGCCTACCGCTACATCATTGATAAAATCCCGGCCACCTCGAAGATCACCTCCGGCACCGGGATCGTGGGTGAGAATGTCTCCACCGTCCGTGACATGGCCGAGTGGCGCTACGAGCACCTCAACTGGATCGATAAAACCGAGAAAGAAGTCTTCCCTCTCATCAACAAACCGATCCCCGCCCCGGGCCTTCCCGTTGTTGGCCAAAACGGATTGCAATCCGCCGCACCATCAGCGCCTTCCTCGCCCGTGCAGCAAGCCGCAAATCAAATCGCCCCTGGCGCTGCCGCTGCGAAGCCCGCAGTGGCACCTACCGCGGTTCGCTAATCTTTCGCTCGCGGGTGCGCCGCCAGATAGGCCGCCTTTAGCCGTTCCACGGTCACATGCGTGTAGATTTGTGTGGTCGAGAGACTCGCGTGACCCAGCAGGGTTTGCACGCTCCGCAGGTCCGCTCCGTTGTCGAGCAGATGGGTCGCAAAACTGTGCCTCAACTTGTGCGGCGATAAATCCGCTGGCAGACCGGCTTGGGCGAGGCGGAGCTTGAGGAGAAAATTCACCGACCGCGTCGAGAGGCGACGGCGGGATTTGTTGATGAAGAGCGGCCCCGCATGAACCCGTGCCGCTTGGCGGTAGCGGGAGATCGCCTCCAGCGCCGGACCTCCTAGCGGGCAAATCCTCTCCCGCGCCCCCTTGCCAGTCACGCGCGCCGTTTCGCCGATCGGATCGACATCCGCCACATCGAGGCCCACCAACTCCGCGAGACGCATCCCGGTGGAGTAAAAAAGCTCGATGATCGCCGTGTCGCGGGCAGCCATCCACACCGGCGCTTGTTTGTTTTTCTCAGCCTTCAGAGGCGCCTCGACGAGGGACTCGACCTGCGCGTTGGTTAGAAAACGCGGCAGGCTCTTCTCGCGCTTTGGCAGCAAAACCTCATGCAGGACATTCTTCAAAACCTTCCCGCGCATTTGCAGGAAGGCGTAGAACGACCGCATCGCCGCGAAGCGAAGCCTCACGCTCGCCCGCGCCATCTCGGCCTTCATCATGTCGAGCATCCATCCCCGGAAATCCTCCGCGCGCATCGCCGTCCACGCCCCCTCGGGATGGAATTTGCGGAACGCTTCGAGCGCGATCCGGTAGGTGCTGACCGTGCGGGGCGAGGCGTTTTTCTCGGCCTCCAGATAGAGCAAAAACTCCTCCGCCATCCGGTCCAATGCGACCTTCTCGGGCTGAGTAGATTTTTCCTTCCGGCGCTTCAAATGCTGGCGGGTTGCAAAAGGATCTGCGTGCGCTGCGCGGGCTTTCCGTCAGGCCCGAGCACCTCGATAGGCACCGCTCCCCTCCCCCCGCTCACCATAAGCTTGCGCTCAAAAGACCCATCGCCACGAACCTCAACAAAGTTTCCATCCACCAGCACGCGGTTCTGCGGATTTGTCTGTCCGCGCACGGTGATCTCGGCGCTGAGCTGCAGAGCAGGTTGCGAGCTGGCGAGGCCGAAGGAATTTTCCGACGAACCCCAACTGCTGCCCGCGCCCGATTCCCAACTCGACATCGCCGAGGAGGACCAACTCGAAAGCGCCGCTTGTTCGAAACTCGAAAGATTGATCCCGCTCCAGGAGCTCCCGATTGCGGCGAGCCAACTGCTGAGCTGATTCCAAGACGCCAAAGTCTCGGCCGAGTTCGTTTCGAGGCCCGCCCAGGAGGTGAGATTGAAGGGTATTGTCTCGGAAGCTCCGCCCGACCAACTCGTCACGCCCCCGCTGGACATCCCACCCATCGCCAGTCCGCCGCTCGATAAAGCCCCGCTCGAGAGCGCAGCGAGCCCCCCCGGCGCTCCGGCGCTCCAGCTGCTCAACCAGCTCGAGAGGCCCATCGCCACCCGCTCCGCAAGGCCTGCGGAAGAAAGATTGCCTGATCCCGAGACCATCTCCGCGCCGAGCTTGGAGAACATGCTGAACAGGCTGCTCTCGGCCTGACCAAGCTGCAACCTCGCGAGAAGTTCGCCCAATTCGCCGGAACCCAAGCGCTCCTGCAAGCGGCGGTGAATGGCCGAATGAAGCTCCTCGGAGCCCCACGACGCGCTGGAAAGCTCTGAGATAAATTCGCTGCCGAGCAGAGTTGCGAGAATCGCCCTCTCATTCTCCTGCAGCGGGTAGGCCGAGGATCCGCCATGCGCCACGGAGCGCTGGAGTTCAGCCAAAGCGGGAACGAGGTTTTGCTCGAAGGACATCGAGTTCGTGATCGTCTCGACCAACCGCTGAAAGCCGATGTGGATTGGAACCGTGGCGTAATCGAAGCGCGCGGATTCGGAGATGCGGTCGCGTGGCGTGGCCACCGTCAACGAGCGCGCCAAAGTTTTCCAAGACTTGCCGCGGTAGAAACCAATTTCGACAGTGTATTTTTTCCCGGCCTCCTTCACTGGCACATACCAGTTGCGAGCCTCGAACGGCACGGAGATTTCCTGATCAATCGCACCAGTTTCATCCTCCACCCGCAGGGTGCAGGGACCGCCCGGATGCCGAGAAATATCGATATCCCAGTAAGTAAAAAGCCAGCGCGGTTCTTGCGCCGCGAGGAAAATGGAATTCGTGCCGTAGCTGTGCGGCAGCGAGCCTAGTTTGTCGATATCCACCCGCGATACAGCCTTCTCAAGCCTCGCCCGCCGGACCGATTTCTTTCCGGCAGCAGCCGAGGTTTTGGTTTTGGAAATGGACTTCCCGGGAGCTTTATCAGCTGACTTGGCGCCCTTCGACTTTCCCCCTGCATTTGGCTTTTTAGTGCTCATCGGTAATAGAAAAATTTGGAGGAGCTTGTCTGTCTCTAAAACCCATCTCAATGGGTGGCAAGCCCTATTGACGATTTTTTCACCCCG
>CAWUMN010000002.1:0-36607 GCA_963923595.1 uncultured bacterium | reverse complement strand
AACTCGACAACCTCTTTAACTCCACCCGCAAGCGCGGCCACGAAGGCCTCATGGTCAAAGACCCCGAAAGCCCCTACACCCCCGGCCGACGCGGCGGAAGCTGGGTGAAACTCAAAAAACGCCTTGCGACCCTCGATGTCGTCGTCACCGCCGTGGAATACGGCCACGGCAAACGGCGCGGCGTCCTCAGCGACTACACCTTCGCCCTCCGCAACGAATCCAGCAGCCAGCTCGCCACCCTCGGCAAAGCCTACACCGGCCTCACCGACGCCGAGATCGCCGAACTCACCGACGAATTCCTCGCCCTGACGATTTCCAAAAAAGGAAACCGCCTCGAAGTCGAACCCCGCATCGTCCTCGAAATCGCCTTCGACGCCATTCGCGAAAGTCCCCGACACGCATCCGGCCTCGCCCTCCGTTTCCCGAGAATCGTCCGCCTCCGCCGCGACAAATCCGAAGCCGACATTGACACCCTCGCCACCGCCCGACGCCTCCTGCCTCAAAATGGTTTCCGAGGCACTCCACCTGTGTGAGGATCGAGCCATGTTACCGAATTTCGTGCTCGTTGGCTTCATGGGCTGCGGCAAAACAACCGTCGGCCGCCGCCTGTCCTCCCTCACAGGCCACCGGTTTGTCGACTCGGACGAGTTGATCGTCAAAAACCAGGGCAAAAGCATCAGCGCCATCTTCGCGGAGCGTGGCGAGGAGGGCTTTCGAGAGATCGAGGAAAAGGTTCTCGCCGATCTGGTCGGCGTCGCCGGCGTCATTCTGTCCACCGGCGGTGGCGCGATTCTCCGAGAAGCCAACCGCGCCTCGCTCAAAAAAACCGGCATCGTCGTGTGGCTGGACGCCCAGCCCGATGTGCTTTTCGAGCGCGCGATCCGCAGCGGCCGCCGTCCTCTTCTTCAAACCGAGAATCCACGCCAAACCTTCGACACGCTCCTTGAAACGCGCCGTCCCATCTACGAATCCACCGCCGACCTGCGGTTCGACTCCACTGGGATCGAACACGACGAGGTGGCCCGCAAAGTTCTGGACCAAGCGATGCGCATCCAAGCCCGCCGCATTTAAACCCCAATCCTCCCCGCCCGGCCCTCTCGCACGGCCGCGGCCTCCTTGGCATCTGCTGCCGCGAGCGGATGCGATTTCAGGCCGTTAGCTTGGGGGCCTTGATCGCAAGAGCCAGCAAGGCACCGATAGCCAATACCACCCCGGCAGCCATGAACGAGGTTTGGAAGCTACCACCGCTGTTAGCGGTTAGGGTCTGCTGCACTTTAGGAAAAACAAAGCCGCCGACGCCCCAAGAGGTGAACAGAATTCCGTAGTTGATTCCAAAATTTTTAAGACCCCAGAAATCCTTTGTGAACGAGGGGAACAGCGCGAGATTGGCGCCGTAATTGAAGCCAATCAATGTCGCCAGCAGGACGATGAGCAAAGGCAGAGCAGATTTGTCTGAGGTGATCGGGCTTGCCGCGAACATCAGGCCTGCCTGGATCGCCAAAACCAGAGCCAGCATCGTCCGACGACCGATTTTATCGGACAGGGTTCCCGCAACCACGCGGCCTGCTGCATTTCCGATCGCCATAACGGCAACGGCAACGAAGGCATATTCCCCCATGCTTTTTTTGGCCATTCCGCTCACGCTGCCGATGACCATCAGGCCCGCCCCTGCGCCGATCATATAGGTGATCCATAGAAGATAAAACATCGGACTGCGCAACATCTCACCCGCAGTCGCTCCGGCAGCCGGAGATTTGGCCGATGGCGAATTTAATGGGGCGGCAACATAGCCGGCTGGGGGGTTTTGCAAAAACTGCGCCAATCCGACGACAACCAGCACGAAGGCCGATCCGAGAATCAGCATCGATTGTTTCAGGCCGAAATGAGCCAGAAGGTATTGCGAGGTTGGAGCGAGATAGACTGGAGCCAGCCCGAATCCGGCAACGACGATCCCTGCTACCAAGCCGGTCTTGGCAGGAGGAAACCATTTCAGCGCCGGCGGGGTGGCGGAGGAATAGCCGAATCCGATACCGCAACCGACAAGAACGCCAAAACCAATGACCCAGATCGCGTAGCTGTCCGTCATCGAAATCAGAGCCAATCCCAAACCAACGAGCAGACCTCCCAGCGATGCGGTGAGTCGCGGACCGAACTTATCCTGACATTTTCCTGCAAGGATCATTGCGAATGCAAAAACCAGACAGCAAATCGCGTAGGGATCGTTGAGTTGACTGCCCTTCCAGCCAAATTCTTTTTCGATCGCTGTTTTGAAAAGGCTCCAAGTGTAAAGGACGCCTAGCGCGAGGTTGATTCCAAGGCCGGCCATGGCAACAGCCCAACCGCGATTCGAGGAGTGTGTGTCGGTGGTCATGAGGAAAAGGTCGTGTCTCTACCGGAAGCGCCAAACCCGATCAACCCCGGGATTGCCACAGCGGAGATTCAGTTTGCCCTTGGCATGCCGTTGGCCCATTGAACGATCACCACTCCAAGCCAAACCGCCGCGAGACAAAAAAACACGCTGAGAAAAACATTCATGGCCGCGAACAGCCAATCCCCGCCTCTCAGGAGGGCGAGGGTCTGAAGGCTGAACGAGGAAAAGGTCGTGTAACCCCCGAAGATGCCGATGAAAATCAGCGCGCGGAGCGCCGATCCGTGGCCCAAAAGCCCCCCCTCGATCAACCACTCGGAAAGCAGGCCGATCCCAAACGAGCCGGTGACATTCACCAAAAGCGTGGAGTAGGGAAAATTGCAGCTCCACGGAAAACGGGCAATCCACTCGGCAACCAGCCAGCGGGCCAGACTCCCTAGGGCGCCTCCGGCCATGACCGCCAAGGCCTCCCTCACATCCGGGGAATCGTGATGCCGCGCTGACCCATGTATTTTCCAGCGCGGTCGGCGTAGCTGGTTTCGCAGACCTCGTTCGCGAGGAAAAACACCACTTGCGCCAACCCCTCGTTCGCGTAGATGCGCGCGGGGAGCGGCGTCGTGTTCGAAATTTCGAGCGTCACATGCCCCTCCCATTCGGGCTCGAACGGCGTGACATTCACGATGATGCCGCAGCGGGCGTAGGTGGACTTGCCGACGCAGATTGTGAGCACATCGCGCGGGATGCGGAAATACTCGACGCTGCGGGCGAGCGCGAAGGAGTTCGGCGGCACGACACAGACATCGGTCTCGATATCCACAAACGAACGGTCATCGAAGGATTTCGGATCGACCACGCTGCCGAAGACATTGGTGAAAACCTTGAACTCGTTCGAGACGCGGAGGTCGTAGCCGTAGCTCGAGAGGCCGTAGCTGATCACGCGGTCGCCGGATTCCGTCTTTTTGATTTGGCCGTCCACGAACGGCTCGATCATTCCTTTATCCGTCGCCATGCGGCGGATCCACTGGTCGGAGCAGACACCCATCACATCGAGAGACCGGGGATTTTGAGACCGCCGGTCAGCTTGCCCATTTCATCACCTGCCATTTTTTTTGCGTCCTCGACGGCTTGACGGACGGCGCTCAGGACCAAATCCTCGAGCATCTCGACATCCTGCGGATCGACGACCTGGGGATCGATCTTGATCGAGGTAATTTCCCCCGAACCGGTGGCTTTGACGACAACCTTGCCGCCGCCGGAAGTGGCTTCGACGGTGCGGGCGGAGAGTTGGGTTTGGGCCTCGGCCATGCGTTCCTGCATGCGCTGGGCCTCTTTCAACATTTTGGCGATGTTCATGCTTGGCGAGTCTGGAGGGTGCTCTTGAAGATTTCGAGGGCTTTTTCGATCAAGGGATCATTGAGAAAATCCTCCATCGGGTCGACGGGAGGTTCAATAACCACTGGCGGCGCGGTTACCACGGCGGAGGGCGGTTCCTCAGCGATCTCCGGCGGCTCCTCCACTGAGGCGACGGGTTGCAAGGACTCGTCAAAATCAAATTCCAGTTTGGTCGGGCGACCGAATTCCTTCAGGAAGCGCTGTTCGATATCCTTAATCCCCTGCTCCATAAAGTAGGAGTTCGCAGAATCGCGCGAGGAGGCCGGAAATCGGACAACCACTTTACCCTCCGCGATGCGTTCGAACACGCCGTCTTTCAGCCAACCGAATCGAATGAAGGAATTCTTGGCGAAATCCTCGGCAATCTTTTCCCACAGCACAGCGGCATCGACATTTTGATCGGAAGAAACAGAGGAGGATTTGGCGGGAGCGGGAACCGGCACGGGCTCTGGCTCAACTTTGGTAGAGGACGCGACAGGTGATTCTACCTTTGGCGAGACCTTGGGCGGCGCAGCGGGCGGGCGGAAAACAGGTCGTGGAGCAGGAACCTCGCCGTGGCAAAGCCCGGAGAGCGTTTCGATCACATCGGTGAGGCTGGTCTCGTCGAGCAGATGGAGCGCCTTGATGACGGCGACATCGAGTTGGAGTTTTTTATCGGCGACCCATTTCATCGATCCCTCAGCCGCGCTGAAATGCTCGATGAGGTCGAGAAGTTTGGCCTGTGGAATCCGCGCCTCGGCACCGATGGCCTGCGCGACGAGCAGATCGCGGAGATGCGCGACGAGTTCAGCGGTCAAGCGCATGAGGTCCTTGCCGGCGGAGGACTGCTCTGCAACGAGGTCCAGCGCCGCGCGAACATCCCCAGAGAACAACGCGTCGGCGAGAGTTCGAACGATCTCAAGCGGCGTGAAGCCGAAGACATCCATCACATCATTTTGGGTGATGTGTGTGCCGCAGAAGGAAACCATCTGGTCGAGCATGCTCTCGGCATCGCGCAAACCGCCCTCGGCGCCGCGCGCAAGAGTTTCGGCGGCGGAGTCGTCGAGTAGGATCTCTTCGCATTTCGCAATGTGAAGGAGGTGGTTTTTGATGAGATCGGCTGGAATGCGGCGGAGGTCGAAACGCTGGCAGCGGCTGGTGATGGTCGCGGGAACCTTCTGAGCCTCGGTCGTGGCAAAGATGAACTTCACATGCGGTGGCGGTTCCTCGAGCGTTTTGAGAAGCGCGTTGAACGCACCGGTGGAAAGCATGTGCACCTCGTCGATGAGGTAGATTTTGAAAGGCCCTCGGGCGGGGGCATAGGCCGCACTTTCGCGAAGATCGCGGATATTTTCCACGCCGTTGTTGCTCGCGCCGTCAATCTCAATGACATCGAGGCTGCGGCCCTCGGCAATCTCGAGGCAGGCATCACATTTTCCGCAGGGCTCGGCGGAAGTGCCCCCTTGGCAATTCAAGGCCTTCGCAAGGATACGAGCGGTTGAGGTTTTCCCGATGCCACGCGGACCGACGAACAGATAAGCCTGCGCGAGGCGTTTCGAGTTCACGGCATTTTGCAGGGTGCGAGTGATGTGGTCCTGCCCGACCACCTCGGCGAAGGTCTGCGGACGGTATTTTCGGGCGAACACACGGTAACTCACGCGCGAACACTAAAACGGGTGGCGGGGGCCATCCAGCAAGATTTGTTCGCAAAAACGGTGCGGGAGTTTTGACAAGTTTGCGAAATCCGTGTTGATGGATCAGAACAATCCGCACCGTCCCCGAGGAGTAACAATGAGCCCCCTGCACTGCCAGCACATCACCTGCCGCAGACCCACTTGGAACGGGCGAACGTCCCGCGCGATCGAAGCCCCATGAGCGGAACTCCCCCACTCCCCGAACCCGGCGATTCCAATCTCGCCTTCGCGCTGTTTTTTCTCCCGAAGGAACGCCGCCGGGACGCGATGCTTTTTTATAGGTTTTGCCGGGCGGTGGACGACATTGCCGACTCGGAAACCCTGGATTCCACCGAGCGCGGGCGTCGATTGGCGGAGTGGAGCCTTGCGATCGAGGAGCGCCGTCACGAGGAGATCGAGCGGATGCTCGAGAAGCACTCCATAGACAGAAACCTGCTTTTGGAAATCCTGCGCGGTTGCGAATCCGACACACAACCGCACCGGTTTCAAACGATCTTGGACCTCGAATCCTATTGCTGGCAGGTGGCGGCCGTGCCTGGTCTCGTCTCGATCAAAATTTTCGGGTGCCGCCATCCGGGAAGCGAGTCGTATGCGACCCATCTGGGGCATGCGCTGCAACTCACCAACATTCTCCGTGATGTCGGCGAGGACGCGCGCCAAGGGAGGATTTACCTGCCGCTGGAGGACCTCGCAAGGTTCGGTGTGACGGAAAAGGAAATCCTCGAATCACGCCCCGGAGATGGATTCCGGCGACTAATGGCGTTCGAGGCCGGACGAGCCGCCACACGCTATGCGGCGGCGATGGCGCCAAGGGAGGATTTCAAATCCCTGCTCCCCGCGCGGGCGATGGCGAGGGTCTATCGACGAATCCTTCGCAAGCTCGAGCAGGAGAGGTTCCCCGTGTTTCAGCGGAGGGTTTCGTTGGGGCGACTCGAAAAAGCCGCCTGCGTGGCGGCGTCACTGGCAGAGCAGGCTGATTGAGATTCCGCTCGAGCCCGGAAAATAAAAAAGGCCCGCTCCACCGAGGAGCGGGCCTGTTTTCTAACGAGGGGAAATCAGACTGCGGACTTGAAAGCTTTCCCGGCAACGAAACGGACGGTCTTCGAAGCCTTGATCTTGATTTTTTGGCCGGTCTTCGGATTCACACCGGTGCGGGCCTTGCGATGACCGATCTTGAAGGTGCCGAAGCCGATGAGCTGAACGCTCTTGGTTTTTTTGACACCGGCCTTGATGCCGTCGATGACAGCGTTCACAGCGCGCTCGGCGTCAGCCTTGCTGGAACCGAGGGTTTTTTGGACTGCTGCGGTGAGTTCTACTTTATTCATTTGGTAGTGGTTTTTGTTGTGGGTTGAGTGGAGTGGATGATTCCAAGGCCAAGAGCATCAAAAGGCCCTAGGGGTGTCAAGCGGTGACAAGACGATTGCGAAGAAATTTAATTCGACTCGTCCACAGCGGGCTCCTGGGCGCTTTCAGGCTCGGAGGCGGCAGGTTGTTCGGCCGCTTGGGCTGAGGGTGTGGAAGTTGAATCCTCTTTGGGCAGGGCCGCGCGAACCGCTGCGGGAGCGGCATCAGAACCTTCGGTGGGCTTGGATTTGCGTTTGTAGACTTCTTTGAAAACCTTTCCGATGAGCGGTGCGGCGTGCGATCCACCATGGGCATTTTCGTTAGGCTCCCCCTCGTAGATTGCGGCAAAGGAATACTGCGGTTTGTCCGCGGGAAGGAATCCGGCAAACCACGCGGCGATGCGTTGGTTATCGGTGGGCCCCCACTGGGCGGTGCCGGTTTTTCCAGCCACATCGATTCCCTTCACCTGGGCGCGTCCTGCCGTTCCCATTCCGTCGCTCGTCACCGCCACCAACGCCCGCCGCATTTCCTCACGCACTTCCGGGTTTGTCGGAATCTCATCGCGAATGCGGTCGGGATAGGCGGCGATCACTTGGTTGGCGATGTTTTGAACCTGCAAAACCAGACGCGTCTGGTGAAGCGTTCCGCCATTCGCCATCACGCTCATCGCCTGGGCCATCTGGAGCGGACTGATCAGGATATCACCCTGACCGATGGCCATGTTGGCGATGTCGCCGCCTTTGATCGTGCGTTTGTGGACGCGGAGCATGTAGTCGTCATCGGGAATATTTCCTGCGGCCTCGGAGCGAAGCGGAATTCCGGTGCGGCGACCGAGTCCGAGTTTTTTCGCATAGTCGATGATCGGCTCGGCACCCATCTTGAGCCCAGCCTGGTAGAACCAAGTATTGCAGGACTGCGTGAGTGCTTGTCGGAAATTCAGCCGGCCGGCGTCCTCTTTTTTCCAGTTGCGGAAAACATGGTTCCCGACGGCGAACGATGTAGGGCAGGTGAATGTTTCGTTCGAATTGATGCGTCCGCTCTCGAGACCGGCGAATCCCACGAAAGTCTTGAAGGTCGAGCCCGGGGGATAGGCTGAGCGGAACGCGCGAGGCAGGAGCGGATTCGAAGGGTCTTTCGACAGGGCATTGTAGATCGAGGGCTTCACGGAGGGAACGAAGTCATTCGGGTTGAATGTCGGCCACGAGGCGAGCGCGAGGATTTCTCCGTTGTTCGGATCGATCACCGTGATCGCGCCGCGCTTGGTGCTTTTCGAAAGGACATCCTCGCAGATTTGCTGCAGGTCGAGGTCAAGCGTGGTGATGATGTTGTTGCCGGGGACGGGTTGCCGCGCCACGCGCTCGGAGGTTTTTTTTCCATCGATGCCGAAGGTGATCTGCAAAAGGCCGGGCTGTCCGCGCAGTTCGCGGTCGAAGATCTGCTCGATGCCCTCGCGGCCCTCGCTCTCGGGGAAGATGAGGTCGTTGTTTTCGATCGGGCGCAGGGAAAGCGGCGCCTGCGGGCCGGTGTAACCGATGATGTGCCCGGCGAGCGGGCCATTCGGATAGAAACGCACATAAGTCTGGCGGAGGATTTGGTTCGGCGGCATCGCTCGCTGGACGGCGCTCAACTCGCGCGGCAGCAAATCCTCGGCGATGTCGAGCGGGAGGACTCCACGGTTCTTGTAGTGGTTGAGGATCGTGGAGTCGGAGATTTTGATGTCGCGGTTGATAAGGCCGGTTGCGATGGCAACCTGTTGTTTCGCGAAGGAAAGGATTTTTTCATCAGGCCAATCGAGGGGCGTGGGGAAATTGATCGCGAGGTTGTAGCTGAGGCGGCTTTGCGAGAGTGGACGGCCATTGCGGTCGGTGATCTGGCCGCGCGGCGCGGGAATCAACAGCGAGAATGTGCGGGCCTGCCGCTGGGTCTCCCAGCTCGGCTTAGGATTTTCAACCGTGCCGGTGTTGTCGATCAATGTCTCCCGGGCGGGAAGCAGTCCGGTGAGAAGCAAAAGCACAGCCAGGGGCGCGAATTTCATCGGCGCACAATAGGATATTCGGCCCTGCGACTCTAATGGAAAATCGCTTTTGGTATTGCGCGCCTGAATCCGCGACTCCAAATTCCCGCCCGTGTCGTTCCACTTTATCAAAGCCATGATGCGCTCGCCGGGTTCCGTCGGTGCGATTTGGCCCTCCTCGCCCTTTTTGGCAAAGGCGATGGTGCGCGCGTCCTCACTCGATAATGCCGAGCATGTTCTGGAACTCGGTCCTGGCACGGGGGCTTTCACGGGGGAAATCCTCTCCTCCCTGAGGAATGAAGCGACTTTTTCGGCAATTGAAATCGACCCGGAACTCGCTCAGCGGATGTCAAAAAAGTTTCCACGCGCAAAAGTCATCGCCGGTTGTGCGACGAGGCTTGGCGACCATTTGGCGGCGGAAAATGTGGCGGCGCCCGATGCGATTCTCTCGGGCCTTCCTTGGACGGTCTTCGACGAGCAACTTCAATCAGACATTCTTTCGCAAATTCACAGTGTCCTACGCGATGGCGGGGTTTTTTCGACTTTTGCCTACTATGGTCCCCACCGCTTGAAGGGCGGCCAGGCCTTCCGCCGCAAGCTGGAAAACACTTTCGGTAAGGTGCAGCGAAGCTCCGTGGTGCTCCGGAATTTCCCGCCCGCGTTTATCTACACCTGCCGGCGCTGAGGTTTCAGGCCAAGCGAAACCAAATACTCGCCGACCCGCTCGATCGGTAGACCGATCACATTGCTTTTCAGACCGGCGATCTCGGAGATGATTCGCCCACCCTCCCCTTGCGCGGCGTAGGCGCCCGCTTTGTCGAGCGGGTAGATCTCGAGCAGGTAGTCTTCAATTTCTTTCGGGGAGAAATTCCGGAAAGTCACCAGCGAGGTTTCGGCGAATTCCGAGGCACCGCGCGAGTAACTGCCGATGACGACTCCGGTCACCACTGAATGCGTCCTCCCCGCAAGCGTGGAGACCATTTCAAACGCGTGAGCCATATCGCGCGGCTTCGCTAAAAATTTTCCCTCCAACCAAACCACCGTGTCGGCGGCGATCACGATGTTTTCAGGCCGAGTGGTCGCAACAGAAGCCCACTTGCGGCGGGCGTTTTCGAGAGCCAAAAACTCGGGGCCGCCACCATGCTGCTCGGCCTCCTCCGCTCCCGAAACCAAAACCTCGAAATCCCAACCAGCCTCACGCATCAACTCCACACGGCGCGGCGATGCCGAAGCCAGAACGATCCGAGGTGCGCTCAAATCCTCGCGCGATTATTCCTGCTCGGTGTCGTCGAACTCACCACGAATGCCTTCGAGGCGCTTGCGCATGGCCCGCGAGGAATCGGGACGCGAGCTGATCTTCGAGGCGACGCCCCAGACCAGTGGAACGAGCGCGGCAGCTCCGAGTCCGATCAATGCGATGCCGGCGTTGCGGCGAGCATTTTGACCGATGCTGTCGGCGACGAGAAACCCGGCACCGAGCCCGATCGCGACCTGCGAAAAACCCACGATGCCGGAGACGGGGAGGTTTTCGCCGAATTTATCCAAGGAAAGCTGTGACATGGGCATTGAAGCTAGGCGGGCGGTGTGGGACTTTCAATCCCTAATGAAAAAGGCACTCGGCATCGACCTCGGGGACGCACGCATCGGCGTGGCGGCCAGCGACGACCTCGGAATGCTCGCCCACCCGCTCGAAACCATCCCCGCCGCGAAGGGCGACCCGATCGCGAGGATTCTTGAACTCGCGTCCAGCCGCGGCGTCTCCGCTATTATCATCGGCATGCCTCGGAACATGGATGGCACCTACGGCCCCGCTGCGACGAAGGCCAAGGAGTTCATCGAAAAAATCCGAGCCCGCACGCCATTGCAGGTCATTCCGTGGGACGAACGCCTCACCACCGTCGCCGCAAAAAGATCGCTTCAGGAATCCGGCCGCAACACGCGGAATCAGAAAACCGTCATCGATCAAGTGGCCGCCCAGATGATTCTCCAAGGCTGGCTCGACGCACAGGGGTGAGGCTTCTTCTCGAAATCGCCTATCGCGGCGCGGGGCTAAACGGCTGGCAGAGCCAAACCGGTGGAAACACCGTGCAGGATTTTTTGGAAAAGGCATTTCACGCCCTCGGCGAGCGTGATGCCACGATCCACGGCTCCGGCCGCACCGATGCAGGAGTTCACGCGAATGCCCAGCAGGCCCATATTGATGTCGCCGCCGGAAGATTCACTCCGCGAGAATGGATCGCCGCGCTAAACGCCCACCTCCCCGCCTCGATCCGCGTGATGAAAATCCAGGAGGTCTCCGAGGATTTCCACGCGAGGTTTTCGGCAACCGGAAAAATCTACACCTACACGATTTGGAATGCTCCCATGACTCATCCGATGTTCGATGATCGATCCTGGCATGTGCCTTGGAAGCTGGATTCCGACTCGATCCGTGCGGCGTGTTCGCTGTTTGAGGGCACCCACGATTTTGCTGCCTTCTCCGCGCGACGCACAAAGGAACCCGAGCATACGACGCGAGCGATCCACCGTATCGACACACATTTCGACGGCCCGAAAATCGAGCTCCGCTTCGAGGGCGGCGGGTTTCTTTACAAGATGGTTCGCATTCTCACAGCCGCCATCATCCGCCTCGCGGCAGGCCGGTGCGATTTGGAGGAACTCTCGGTAAGACTTCGAGAAGGCGCTCCGGCGTTTTGCCACACGGCCCCGGCCCACGGACTTCGTCTCGAAAAAGTCATCTACCCATCGGCTTGAAAATCATTCGCCGCTTGTTAGCGTGCGGCGTGCGTAGTCCGACCCTGGGCATTCTCATTCTTGTTTTCGTCGGCCTCCTCGGCGTGCCAAAACTCGGCGCGCAATTGAGCGAGGCCGAAAAAAAACACCTCTTTCTCAAAGCCCGCGAGGACATCCGCCCCGTCTCCAAACCCTCCCCCACCTCAACTCCCAAGCCGAAACCCAAACCCGCCAGCACTCCAGAAAAGACCGCTCCCCGCGAAACTCCGAAGCCCGCCACACCCGAGCCTACTCCGAAAAAAGTATCGACCCCAGCTCCGACGCCCACCCCGGAGCCAACTCCCAAATCCACGCCAGAGCCAGAAGCTCCGAAGCCACAGAAAAAACCCATCTCCGATTCGGACGATTACATTTTGATCCCCGGCGACGACGAGGCTCCGTCTAAAAAACAGCCCGCTCCCGCGCCAGTCGAAAAGCCCGAACCCACGCCAGCGCTGAAAGTTCAAATCCCGAAAACCAAAACCCCCGCTGGCGAGAAACTCGACGCCCCGATCCTGATTGAAAAATCCGGACTGCAGGAAGAAGCGGGATTCGAACCTCCTCCGGTCTCTGCGTTTGGCGGCTTCATGAAGCGTTGGCGCTACCTCACCCCCGCCGTGCGCAAAGCGATCGATAACGCAAAAGTCCGTAAGGGCCGTTGGAAATACATCGTTGTGCACAACAGCGGAACGCGCCAAGGCAATGCCCGGATTTTTGACAACTACCACCGCCGCGTGCGTAAAATGGAGAATGGCCTCGCCTACCACTTTGTCATAGGCAACGGCGCCTCCTCCGGCAACGGCGAAATCGAGATCGGTCCGCGCTGGACCCGACAGATCAACGGCGGCCATGTCGCCAGCAACTACCTCAATGACATATCGCTCGGCATCTGCCTCGTCGGCGACCTCAACCGCGATCTCCCCACGAAGGCACAGCTTGAAGCGCTCGACGAACTTTGCACCTACCTGCGCAGTCGAGTCGGCAAAGTCAAAGGCAAACCCGCCATCGTCAAGGGCCACAAGGAGATCAATCCCAAGCCGACCGACTGCCCCGGCGATCGATTCCCTCTTTCCTTCCTGCGTAAGCGTTTCGGAAATTAACTGCTGGTTTTTAGGTATATACTTGCAGAAAAATCCTGCGATTTTTTGATTGCAGACGCATAATTAAAGGCGTATGAAACAGCAGAATTTCTCAACCGCAACCGAAAATAGCTCGATGAAATCTACAAAGCTTCGCAAACCTCGGCGATCCAAACTCAATTTGACGATCCACCCCGACATCAAACAATTCGCCACGGAGATCGCAAACAAAAGGCGCCGTTCGGTCGCCCAACTTTTCGAGGATTTGGTCGAAAGAGAGTGGAATCGAGTCAATGGCATTCAGCCGGGCTATTCGATGCCCATGTATACACCTTTGCAGGAACTCTTTCAGCCGATGGCTGGCTACTACCAGTCGCCTATTGCAGGTAAAACACCGCGCTGAGCCGCGCCCCCTGTTTCGAGTGAGTTTTTAAGATTCCGACGCCAAGTCGTCGTAATACTCTTCCTCGTTGTCCGCTTGCGAGCCGTTTAGGTCCTGCAAAACCCAATTTTCAAAAAGGCGACCGACACTGATTCCTTGCTTGCGCGCCATTTCAGTCGCGTGGTTTTTAATATGCTCATCAATCATCAGATTGATTTTAACAGGTTGTTTAAGTCTTCTCGGGCGAGCCATATGCGTATTAATTGGAGCCCAGAATCTCTCTTCTCTTTGCGGTGATGATCCGCAAAGGCCGAATTCGATTCCCTAGATTCTCCAACTATTAAACGCACAAGGAGCGGATTTTTGCGGGATTTTTTAAAAAAAATTTAGGCGAACAAATCAACGCCTGATTCGCGCCCGATTTTCCGGCGAACGCGGAAGACATGCGCTGGGCGCTGGTGCGGGTCGAGCGCCACGAAATTTCGCGAGCCGCGCCATTGGAAAACCTCGCCCGTGAGCAAGTCCTCCATCGCATAGTCTTCGTCGGCCCCGATGCCGAATTCCTCTAGCGGCACATGCACAAAGGCACTTTGGCCATTCCACGGATCGAGCGTGGTGACAACAAAAACAATGTTGTCGAGCGCGGGAGTGGTTTTGGAGAAGCAGAGGATTTGATCGTTCTCGGCCGTGTGGAGCCGGAGGTTGTCGAACCCGCGAAGCGCGCGGTTGCCGGCGCGAATGGCGTTCAGTTTCGTGATGTAATCCTTGATGTTTCCCGGCGCGTTCCAATCGCGGCCCTTGAACTGGTATTTCTCGGAGTCGAGATACTCCTCCTTGCCGGGCACGGGAGTGTTTTCGCACAGCTCGAATCCGCTGTAGATGCCGTAGACCGGCGAGGTCGTGGCGGCGAGCAGAGCCCGGATGAGAAAGGCGGGGCGGCCGCCGTGCTGCAAAAACTCGGGCAGGATGTCGGGAGTGTTCGCGAAGAAATTCGGACGGAAAAAATCCCTCATCGGCGGCGTGTTCAACTCGGTGAGGTATTCGGTGAGTTCCCACTTCGTATTGCGCCAGGTGAAATAGGTGTAGCTCTGCGTGTAGCCCGCCTTCGCGAGTTCCTGCATCATCTTTGGCTTTGTAAAAGCCTCGCTCAGGAAAACCGTGTCGGGGAATTTCGCCTTCACCTCGGCGATCACCCATTCCCAGAAAGCGACCGGCTTGGTGTGCGGGTTGTCCACGCGGAAGATTTTCACGCCGTGTCCGCACCAGAAGAGGATCACATCGCGAAGCTCGTCCCAGAGGGCGCGCCACTCGGCGTTGTGGAAATTCAGAGGATAGACATCCTCGTATTTTTTAGGAGGGTTCTCGGCATACTTGATCGAGCCGTCGGGCCGCTTGAAAAACCACTCGGGATGCTCATGGACATACGGGTGGTCGGGCGAGCAATTGATCGCGAAATCGAGCGCGATTTCCATGCCGCGCTTTTGGATTTGGCCGACAAGCCAGTCGAAATCCTCGAGCGTGCCCAGTTCGGGCGCGACATCCTTGTGTCCGCCGCCGTTGACTCCCTGCCGGCGGTTGCCGATTGCGTAGGGAACGCCTGGCTCGCCGGGCTGGCAAGTCGTGGAGTTGTTGCGTCCCTTGCGGTTCGACTCGCCGATCGGATGGATCGGTGGAAAATAAATCACATCGAATCCCATCGCCTTCGCGTCGTCGATGCGGCCAAGGCAATCGCGAAAGGTCGAGCCGGAGTCGGGCTTGCCCTCGGCGGAACGCGGGAAAAATTCATACCACGCGGCGAAGGTCGCGCGTTCGCGGTCCACCCACACGGGATGGAACGGCTCGGCGGTGGTGGAAATCGTGCGGTCGGCATGGGTGGCCATGAGCGCGCAAAGATCGTGGTCATGCGCGAGGGCGTGGGCCTTTTCCGGATCGGCGGAGCGCATTTCCTTGGCGAACTTTTTCAAAGCCTCACCGTCGCCCCCCTTGCCAGCCCGCTTGGCGGCCGACTCGATGAATCCCGCGCCTTCCAAAATCTCGCTTTGCAACTCGCGCAAACCGGCGGCGAACTTTTTCTCCAATTCGTGCTGCCACGAGAAAAACACATCGCCCCACGCCTCGATCGTGAACTCCCACGCGCCGGCGTCCGCCACAACAAACTCCCCGGCCCAGCGGTCGTTGCCCAAGGGACGCATCGGCGTTTCGTTCCAAGCCGACTCGCCTACGCGGCGCCATTTCACAAGGGCCGCCACCTCGTCGTGCCCGTCCTTGAAAATATCCGCCTCGACCTGGATTGTGCCGCCGACCGGCCGCTTCACGGCGAAGCGGGCGTTGTCGAGCGAGGGGGTGATGCGGCGAATGACGACGGTTTCGGGGCTTTTGGTCATGTCAGTTCCTCCAGTTTTTGCACTAGCGGATCCAGCCCATCAAGGCCCGAGGCGACCTTGAGGAGCGAACGCATAGCCGAAGGCACATGGGTGAGAAATTCGGAGCGGCCTTTTTGCAGGCCCAAAAACCCGTAGGCGCCGAGCGCCTGCATCAAGCGCTGAACCCCACACCAGCGGAAGATTTCGTCGAACTCCCTAGAGACTCCGCCGCAGAGGGATTTGTAATAATCCAAAAGCTCCCCGCGCTCGGCATCGTGCAGCGAGACATACGGATCATAGAGCAGTGAGGCGAGGTCGTATTGGGCGAGCCCGAAGCGCATTCCCTGGAAATCGATCAGCCACGCGGCCCCCTCGCGGATCATCACATTCTGCGATTGAAAATCGCGGTGGACCAGCACACGCGGGAGCGAGGCCAACCGAGCAGCCGCTCTCGACAGCGCGGGCAGCGAAGCCAACCGAGCCAACTCCCCGGCGTCGGTTTTGAAAAAATTCCCGAGGCAGTGCTCGAAAAAGTAGCCCTGCTCCCAAAGGTAGAGATCCGCGTCGAAAACGCGTTGAAGCTCCAAATCCCCAACCCCAACAGCGCCTGTGGCGTTCCGGTGCATCGTGAAAACCGCATCGAGTGTGGATTGATAAAGCGCGCGGCGGATCGGCCAGGGATCGTTGCGGTGACTCCAGAGATCCACTTCACCGAGATCCTGCATCCAGATCAGGCTCTCCTCCTCGTCGTGCAAATAAACCTCCGGGACCGGCACCCCCGCCTTGGTCAGGAACCGCGCGATGGCGACATAGTGGCGGTTCTCCTCCTTGTGATTGGAATACTTGATGAAAATCATCGAGTCCCCGCCCATGCGGATTCGGTAGAACTTGCGGTCCGAACCGCCTTTTTCAAGGGGTTCGACGGTCGGTGTTCCGACGCCAAAGTCGGGAAACCGAACGCTCGTCAGCGAGATCACTTCTTGGACAGCCAGCATCGCGACGCATCCAACACGCTGACCGCAAAGCGTGAAAGCCAAATCACCTTGCGGCCGACTCTAGCACGCGTGCGTAGTCGTCCAAGCGGTCGGGAAGATTGAAATCCCGCGCCTTCTCCAACGAGGCCACCTTCATCGCCAAAAGACGCTTTGGAGTTTCCAAAACCTCGCGCAGACCCTTGGCGAAATCCCCGGGCGTGAGATTGCAGAGGAGTCCGTTTTTTCCATCCGCAACCACATCCATCAAACCACCGATCCGGCTGCCGACGATAGCCAGCCCGTGACGCAACGCCTCGATGCCGGCCATCGGCAGTCCTTCGGAGGTGGAGGTCATCAAGAGAATGTCCGACGCGGCGAGACGCTCGGAAACTTCTTCGGCTGATAGCCAGCCCGAAAATGCCACGCGGTCGACAAGGCCGTTTTCTTCGACGCACTCGCGCATCGGCGAGGAAAGAGGCCCCTCGCCGATCACTTCAAGCCGCCACGGAAGATCCTTGATCAATGAGAGCGCCCGAATGGCCAGCAAGGGATTTTTTTGAATACTCAACCGCCCGACCATCACGATCCGGACGGGATTTTGGAGTTCCAGCTGGGAAGGCGGCGGGAGCATGGGAACGCCGTTGAGGATGATTTTCGGGAAGACGCCGCAGTTTTTCACGGCCAACTCCGCGACAAACCCGCTGACGGCAGTGACGGCGGCCGCGTTTTTCCAGATCGGACGAATGAATGGCCCGAGCCAGCGAAACAATTTGTCGGTCTGCTCCGGAACCCCGCCCGGCACATCACCGAGATGCGCGGTGAGCACATAGGGAATGCCGGTGAGCCAATGCAGCGCCAAAGCCAGCGCACCGGTGGGAACCACAAAGTGGGCGTGGATCACATCGGGTTTCCAACTCCGGCAAAGCCCCAGTGCCGGAAAAAACGAGGTCGCCAGATACAAAGCCATCTCCGTCACCGAACAGGTATCCTCCCGCTTGCGAAACGACTCCGGCCTCAAAACCTCGACCCCCTCGATCACCTCCCGTTGTGGCAAGTGCCGCAATCCCGCCGAAACCGCTCTCACCTCGTGCCCGCGAGACGCCAAGCCCGCTCCTACAGATGCCGCCACTCGCCCTCCCCCGCCCCCGACTGGCGGATACTCGTAGCAAAGGACGAGGATTTTCATGGAAGAAACCTGTCGTAGATCGACTCGACGGAGCTTGTCATGCGCTCGACGGAAAAACGGGCTTCGATTTTGGAACGGGCGTTGGCGGCGAGTTCGGAGGATTTGACGGGATCTTCGAGCAAGGCGGCGCAGCGTTCGGCGAAACCAATCCCATCGGCGGGATCAACGAGGCAGCCCTCATGTCCATCCTCGATGACTTCAGCAATCCCATCGAGCCAGGAGGCGACGACTGGCAGATTCATCGCCATGGCTTCCAGAAGGGTCATCGGCAAACCCTCGAAGCGGGATGGCATCAGCAAAATATCGGCGGCGGCATAGACCTGGCGGGTGTCGGCGACATAACCGGCAAAGACGATCCGGTCCGCAAGGCCGATCCGGGCGGCCTTTTCGCGAAGCATGTCTTCTTCGGGGCCCTCGCCGGCGAGCAGGAATCGCAGGTTCGGAAACCTCGGCGCGAGCGAGGCGGCGACATCGAGAAAGAGGGAGAAATTTTTTTGGGGATTCAACCGGCCAACGCCGGCGATGACCGGCGCATCGGGCGGCAAGCCGAGTTTCGAGCGGGATTCGGCTCGCGAGATGGTGCCCGGGGTGAATCGTCGGAGGTCGATGGCGTTTGGAACGAGCGTGATTTTTTCTGCGGGGATGGATTCGTGGCGGATCAGGAATTCCCGGCAGGAGGCGGCAACGGCGATGATGTGGCGGGCGTGGCGGTTGGTGGATTTGTCGAGCGCGAGAAGGAGATTGTTGTCGATGCGATGCGGGTCATTCGTGTGATCGTGGTTGAGGATCAACGGCACGCGGAACAAGGCTCCAAGCGGCTTGGCGATGATGTTCGAGGGAATGAGATGGCAGTGGAGGATGTCGGGGCGCGTGGCAAGGAGGAGCGCCGGCAGCGTGGCGAGATAGGCGGGGAGGTATTTGTGTGGGGAAAGCGAGTGGACCTTAATTCCGGCGTCGCGAAGGCGGTTCCAGTAAATGCCGTGTCCATGCATCGTGGCGACCTCGTGGCGGAATCGCGGACTGCCGCAAGTGGCGAGATTCAGAACGACCTCCTGTGCCCCGCCGAGGTGGAGGCTGTCGATCACATGGAGAACCCGTTTCACAGGCATGGATTGCGGGCGCTCCATTGCTGCCAGACATATTCGCACCAGAGGTGGAGGCGTTCATCGGAATGTCCCGAAAGGTGTGAATCCAAATGCTCGCGGAGAAGAGGAGTTCGGGGCTCCGGTGCGAGGCGACCACTGCGGAGCCATGCGCCGACAGGTGTGCCGAAGCCTTTCTTTTTGCGGTGGACGATCGCGGCCGGGAGGAGTTTCTCGGCCGCGCGCTTGAGGAGGTATTTGGTGGTTTTTCCCCGGAGCTTGAAAGAGTGAGGCAGGCGGCGGGCGAAGTCGGCGACCTCGATATCGAGGAAGGGGCTCCGGACCTCAAGCGAGTTCATCATGCTGGCCCGGTCTGCCTTCGCCAGAATGCCGTCCTGAAGATAGATTTCGGTGTAGAATTGGAGGGTTCGGTCCACTGGATCGGTGGAGGCGCACGACTCCCAGGCCTCGATCGACTCGCTGTAGATTTCCTCGATCGAAAACCGCGAACCAGTCAGTCGCGCCAGATCGGAGGGTTCGAGGGCACCAAGCCAGACCGGATTCCAAAGCCTCGCCGGGTGGTCGAGTCCGCGCAGGGTGCGTTTGATTTTGAAATCGAGGCTGATGTTTTGGTGCGAAACAGGAAGTCGGGCGGCGAGAAGTCTAAGAGCCTCGTGCAACGGACGCGGCACTGTTTTTTCGTAAAGCGCGGCGAGGCGCAGGGCTCGAAACGGATCGTAGCCGGCGAAGAGTTCGTCACCGCCATCTCCGCCCAGAGCGACAGTGACTTTCGAGCGCGCAAAGCGGCAGAGCAGCCAGGTTGGCAGCAGCGAGGAATCGCCTTGAGGTTCGTCGAGACGACCGAAGATTTCCGGCATCACGCCGAGCGCGGCGTCAAGGCTCAGGGTGTCGGTGTGATGATCGGTGTCCAGAAACTCCGCGACCTGCGCGGCGTAGTGCGATTCGTCGAAGGAAGGCTCGTGAAACCCGATGGTGAAGGTTTGAAGAGTTTTTTTGGGGAGGCCCCGGACTGAAAGCGCGGCGATCGTCGAGGAATCAAGCCCCCCGCTGAGAAAAACGCCGAGCGGCACATCGGCGACAAGTCGACGGTTGGTGGCGCGGGCGAGGATTTCCAGAAGTTCGTCGACCAAGGCCGGCTCGGCTTTGGGGCGAGGATCCGGGTCGAGCGTGTAGCGCCACCAGCGTTGGATTCGAGGTGCGGAACCATCCAATTCGAGCGTGAGATGATGACCGGCGGGGAGTTTGAAAACACCCTCAATCGCGGTGTGGGGCGCGGGAATCAAGGCATGGGCGAGGAATTTCACCCTGGCGATTTCGGATTCGTTGCACGGCGCGAGGGGATGCCGCAGAAGCGAGGTCAACTCGGACGCGAACCCGAAGGTTCCCTGATGATGGAACCAGTAGAGCGGTTTTTTCCCGAAGCGGTCGCGTGCTATGAAAAGCCGTTTCTGGCGCCCATCCAAAATCGCAAACGCCCACATGCCGTTGAGTCGATCGAGCATGGCCGGCCCCCACTCGGCCCAGGCGCAAAGCAAAACCTCCGTGTCCGAGTGGTCGGTGGCGAAAGGATGCCCCTTCGCCAACAAATCCCGGCGGAGTTCGGCGTGGTTGTAGATTTCGCCGTTGAAAACGATGACGGTTTGGCCATCGACTGAGGACATCGGTTGCGCGCCGCCGGAGAGGTCGATGATGGACAATCGGCGATGTCCCAGAAAGACGCCGGCTTCCGGTTTTTCAAAAAAACCCTCGGCATCGGGTCCACGATGGACGAGGCGGTCCGTCATCCGGCGCAACACCGCGCCATCGCCCGCGCCGACGAATCCGGCGATGCCGCACATCAGTCGGCGGAGGTTTTCCCGTCGAGGTTGCGGGTGTCGCGGACGAGGTAGATGGCTTTGTTTTGCGACTCATGGAAGGTGCGTGTCACCATCTCGGCGAGCAGACCCATGAGGAAACAAATGACGCCGGTCATGAACGAAAAGACGGCCATCATCGGGAGCGGGGTTTGCGTGAAAAAATACCCGAGCGAACGCATATAGATCGCCCAGGCGCCGAAGGCTCCCGACGCAACCAAAAAGAAAAAGCCCCAGAAGCCGAAAAGATACATCGGCTTGAGCATGTAGCGGTCCATGAACCGCACGGTGAGGAGGTCCATGATCACCTTCAGGACGCGCTCGAGGCCATATTTGGAGTGGCCGGTCTTGCGTGCGTGGTGGTTTACGGGAATCTCCGTGATGCGCGCTCCGTGCCACTTAGCGTAGATCGGGAGGAAGCGGTGCATTTCGCCATAAAGCCGCACGCCTTTGATGACCTCGGCGCGGTAGGCCTTGAGCGAGCATCCGAAGTCGTGGAGCTTCACACCCGAGACGGTTGAGATGAGCTTGTTGGCGAAGATGCTCGGGATGTTGCGTTGAAGCGCATTGTCCTGGCGATCTTTTCTCCAGCCGGAGCAAACCTCGTAGCCCTCATCGAGCTTGGCAACGATGCGAGGGATGTCCTCGGGGTCGTTTTGCCCGTCACCATCAAGCGGTATGATCGTGTCTCCACGCGCGAAATCGAAGCCCGCCATCATCGCGGCGGTCTGGCCGAAATTCCGACGGAAGTGGACGACCTTGACCTCGGGGTTTTTCGCCGCGAGTTCGTCAAGGAGGGTCTCGCTGCCGTCGTGGCTGCCATCGTTCACGAAAATGATCTCCCAATCTTTTCCGTAATGAGAACGCATGACACGATGCACTTTTTCAAACAACGGCGTCAAAGCCTCGCGCTCGTTGTAGACAGGAACAGTCAGCGAAATCTTCATGCCCTAATAGAGACCCTCAAGCCAATCGGCTTATAGGTTAGAGTCGAACCGGCTGTAGTCGTATCGCGTTTCGAACCCCAGCTCGGGCGGAAATTCCGAGTAGCCCGAATTGATCCACGGAATGTCGCTGCGGTAGGGCGGGTAGTAGGTGCCGTTGTGCGTGGGGAAAGGGAAGAGAGCGACCTCGTAGATCCCGAAACCCATCCGGGCAAAAACCCTGCCGACGCCGCGGACGAGGCCGTAACTGAAGGCGGCTGAGTTGCCTTCGAGGTCGTTGATGAGGGACATTTGAAACGGAATCTCCGTAAGGCCATAGGCGAGGTTGCCGATACCGCGACCGAGCTTGCGCGTGGGACCGTAATCCGAGGCGGGAGGTGCTTGGATATCCGCGAAGACCGGCGAACAAACGATCACAGCCAGGAGGGCGAAGAGTGTGGGCTTCATTGACTGGCATTTAGAGTCCCACGCACCCCGCTCATCAAGGAAAAAACAGATTCCAGCGGGTGCGGGAAAATCCGCCTTGCTTTGAAAAGGCGGGGCGGGATGATGACGCCCATGATTGAGGTCGAAGTCTATGCGGCTGGAGTCCGGCAACCCGACAAGATGCTGGGTCTGGCGCTCGAGTTGGATGTGATTCCGAACCTTCGCTACAAGGTGGATACCAACCACGATGTGGTGTTCATGGAGTTCGGCGGCGAGATGCCCCCCATCGACTCGCTCGAATCTGTTTTCAGAAAAATCGATCTCGAACCGCGCTTCGTCGGACAACCGCCCCAGCAAGCCAACCCCGGCAAAAAAACCCAGAGGATCATCTAGCCGAGTTTCGTTTTTCCGCAGTCCATCACAATATGGCCGTCCTCGAAGTTTTTGCCCGCCTGTTTGCCCAATTCCTCGCCTTTCTCGGCCAGGTCGCGGCTCTCGCGGGCGAAACGATCCTCTCGATCGGAGCCGGGCGGATCCGCCCGAAACTCGTGATCCAGCAAATCGCGGAAATCGGCTACCGCTCGCAGTTGGTGGTGATCGTCACGGGAGGATTCACCGGGGCGGTTTTCACGGCTCAGGCGTTCTTTCAATTCGACGCGCTGAACATGGAGACGGCGGTCGGACCGGTGGTGGCGTTGTCGATGTTCCGCGAACTCGGCCCGACGCTCGCGGGTGTGATGGTGGCGGGTCGTGTCGGCGCGGCGATGACGGCCGAGATCGGCACGATGAAGGTCACCCAGCAGATCGATGCCCTCCGCGCGCTGGCGGTGAATCCGATCGACTACCTCGTCGTCCCCCGCGCTCTGGCGATGTTTATTTCCATGCCGTTTTTGGTCGTCGAGTGCGCGGGATTCGGAATCCTGGCCAGCTACTATGTCGGGGTCGAGGTTTTGGGAATCCAGGGGGCGTATTTTTTCGCAAACACACAAAAATTCTCTGAGTCGAGTGACATCATCATGGCGCTGGTAAAGGGCTTTTTCTTCGCCGCGATCGTGGTCTTCATCAGTTGCCAAGAGGGGCTGGAGGCGAAAAACGGCGCCGTGGGTGTCGGCCGCGCCACGACTTCGACGGTTGTGAATTGCTCGCTGGCGATCCTGATTGCGAACTTCTTCCTGACGATGGCGCTGAACATCGTTTTTCCCGCCGGATGATCACGACCGATCCGCTCATCCAAGTCCGCGACCTGTTCCAAAAAATCGGAGGCCAGGAAATCCTGCGCGGCCTTTCTATCGATGTGATGCCCGGCGAGACGCTCGTCCTGCTCGGCAAGAGCGGCGGCGGCAAAAGCGTTTTCCTCCGGCACCTGATCGGCCTGATGCGCCCCCTTTCGGGTTCGATTGTTTTCGAGGGCGAGGAGATCACGACGCTCTCCGAACGCGAACTCGAACCGGTCCGTAAAAAGATCGGCATGCTTTTCCAGGACGGGGCGCTTTTCGACTCGATGAATGTTTTCGACAATGTGGCCTTCCCCCTGCGTGAAAGCGGGGAGAAGGATCCCCGAACGATCCGCCAAAAGGTCGCCGAGTCGCTCGCCATGGTGAACATGACCGGCCACGAAAAGAAGATGCCGGTGAACCTCAGCGGCGGCATGCGCAAGCGTGTGGCCCTGGCCCGCGCGATCATCTCGCCGCCCGATGTGATCCTTTATGACGAGCCGACAGCGGGCCTCGATCCGATCGTTTCGGACAGCATCAACAAACTCATCCGCCACCTCCAACGCGAGCTCCATGTGACCTCGATCGTGGTCACGCACGACATGGTGAGCTGCTACCACATCGCGGATCGCGTGGCGCTGCTCAACGAGGGCCGGATTTACTTTTTGGGAAACCAGCAGGAACTCCGCGAGACCACCGATCCCGTCATCCGGGATTTTGTGGATGGAAGATCGGGCGAAACCATTTATTGAGGAGCGCACATGACCACCGAAGATCGCAAAACACAAATCAAGGTCGGCGTTTTCATCCTGATCGGACTCACGATCACGGGAATGCTCCTGATTTACTTCGGCAGGCTGGGAGAGGGCTTCGCGAACTACTACGACATCCGCGTGCAATTCTCGAACGCTAGCGGCATCATCCGCGGTTCCGAGGTTCTCCTCGCCGGCGCCAAGGTCGGCCGTGTCACCGCCGAGCCGGTCATCATGCCAGACATGCAGGGCGTCTATGTGAACCTCCGCATCCTCGAGCAGGTGCGGATTCCCGTGGGTAGCGAATTTTCCATCGGCAGCTCAGGCCTCCTCGGAGACAAATACATCCAGATCGTTCTAAAGGATAAAAAGCCCGACGGCCCGGTCATCGAGCCCGACAGCACGATCAAGGGCTCGGATATCGGCGATGGATTCGCGGGTCTGACCGAGGGTGCGGGGGACTTGATCGCCGACCTGCGGACCACGGTCAAAAACATCAACACCGTGGTTGAAAAACTCGACCAGACCGTGCTTTCGAAAACCGAACTCGAATCCATCTCCGCCACGGTCAAAAACCTCCAAACCACCACCGGCAAACTCGCGGAATCCTCGGGGCGCTTCGATTCGCTTCTGAAATCCGGCCAGGAAACGATGGACTCCGCCAAAAAAGCCACCGACGAGGTCCGGAATCTCGCCGAACAAGCCAAATCCGGTCGCGGACTGCTCGGAATGCTCGTGAGCAACCGCGAAATGGCCGAAAACCTCCGCGCGTTCGTCCTCAATCTCCGCAAGCACGGCATCCTTTGGTATAAAGACACTCAGCAACCCGCGAAGGGTGACGAGTCCTGACCCAAATTCGTCTTGATTCAACAAGGACCTTTCCAGAGCATGGGTCATGGAAAGCGCAACGAAAAAAGCCTCCCACTCGTGGAACCTTGATTCTGTTTTTTATCGTCCGGCGGACGAGTTTTTCCCGGCCAACTCCGGAGTTTCCCTCACCTACGACGATGTGTCCCTTGCGACGCTTTACAGCGAGATCGTCCCGCGCGAAGCCAACCTCGAAACGCGCATCGCCCCCGGCCTGCCGCTCCACTTGCCGGTTGTTTCGTCGGACATGGACACCGTCACCGAGTCGCGGATGGCGATCGCGCTGGCGCTGAACGGCGGCCTCGGACTCATCCACTACAACATGCCTCCGAAGCAGCAACTCTCGGAGGTCTCGCGGGTGAAAAACCATGTCCACGGCCTCATCCGCGAACCGATCAAGGTCACGCCCGACCAGCGAATCGGCGATGTGCTGGCCCTGATCGAGGAAAAGAAATTCAGTTTCTCGACCTTTCCCGTTGTTGATTCAGACGACCGCCTTCTCGGCCTGCTGCCGGGCCATTGCGTGCGCCCCCGCTTCGCCTCTCACGGCGTCTCCGAGGCCATGATGCCGCGGGTCGGTGTTCTCACGATCCGCGAGGACGAACTGGGAGCCGATCCCATTGCGCGGGCGGACAAGTTTTTCACCGAGCACATCGGCATCCACAAACTGCTCGTCGTTGATCAAGAGGACCGCCTGCGAGGGCTTTTCACCCTCAGCGACATCGAGCGCATCACGCAGGAGCGCTCGCTCCAGACCAAACCGGCCCGCGATTCGAAATTCCGACTCGTCTGCGGTGCCGCCGTGATGGCGCCGCGCGACAGCGAAGGCCGAATCGACAAGGAGGGCCTGGTCGCGCATGTCGGCGCGCTGGTGGACCGCGGACTCGACATCGTCGCCGTCTCGACGGCCCATGGCCACTCGCGCGGCGTCGGCGAGGCCGTTCGGGCGATCCGTGCCGCATATCGCGATTTGCCGTTGATAGCCGGAAATGTGACCAGCGCCGGCGGGGTCGAGTTTTTGGCCGAATGCGGAGCGACAACGATCAAGGTCGGCCAGGGACCGGGCTCGATTTGCACCACACGCGTCGTGGCCGGCGTCGGAATCCCGCAACTCACCGCGCTCTATGTCTGCGCGAAGGCCGCGGCCGAATGCGGCGTCGCGATCCTCGCCGACGGAGGCATCACGAAATCCGGCGATGTGGTGAAGGCGCTCACGCTCGCCGACGCCGTGATGTGCGGAAGCCTACTGGCCGGTTGCCCCGAGGCGCCGGGCCAGATCATGGAGATCAACGGGAAGTTTTATAAACAATACCGCGGCATGGGCAGCCATGCGGCGATGAAGGCCGGAAGCGCGGCGCGCTACGGCCATGTGAAGGAACTCTCGCAAAAATCCGCCGCCGAGGGCGTGGAAGCGCTCAAGGAAGTCTCCGCCTCCGCCGACACTGTTCTCGGCCAACTCGCCGGCGGTCTCCAGAGCGGCATGGGCTATCTGGGAGCGGCTAATCTCTCCCAACTCCGCGCCAACGCCCGCTACACGCGCATCACTCCGGCGGGCCTCCGGGAAAGCGCCCCGCATGACATCATCGAGGTCAAAACCGGCGGTTAAAATCGAGCGGCCTGCGGCTCTCCGCCGCGCTCACAGCCACAACTACCCGCGTCTCGTCAAACGCTGGCGGGCCGCTGCGCCGAAAGCGGGACTTTCCATCGAGGTTTTCGCCAAAACCGACGACTATCCCCTCCTCCACTTGTTTTCCAAAAAGCCCCCGGAGAAAGCTCCTTCGGTTTATCTATCGGCAGGCATCCACGGCGATGAGCCAGCCTCCACAGGTGCTTTGCTTGATTGGATCGAAAGAAACGCCGAACGCGCACGTGCCTTGAACCTCCGGATTTTTCCATGCCTCAACCCCTGGGGCCTCGTTCACAACAAACGCTCGGACTCCGAAGGGCGCGATTTGAACCGCTGCTACCGGGATTGCTCGCAGCCGATCGTCGAGGCCCACCGCCAGTTGGTTGTAAAATCGGCCTACGATCTGGCTCTCATCCTACATGAGGATTACGACGCTCAAGGCGCCTATCTTTACGAAACCTCCCCGGCCAAGCCCCACTGGGGCGAGAGAATCCTCGCGGCCATGTCGCGCCACATGCCTCCCGACCCGCGCCGACGCATCGACACCAGCCGCGCCAAGAACGGAATCATCCGACGAAGAATCACTCCCAATGCGATGCCGGATTGGCCAGAAGCCTTCCTGCTCCATTTCCACGGGGCGCGCCGGGTTTTTACCATCGAAACCGCCTCCGAATTCCACCTCGACACCCGCGTGGAGGCCCATGTGGCGGCGATCGACGCCGCTATCGCGCTAATCGATTAAATCCGCGTAGTGCTGCTGCGCCATCGAGCGGGCACGGTCCAGAATGGCTTTGGAATCGTCCATCGACAAAACCTCGCGGACCAATGTCTCGCACGCTCCCGCATCGAGGGATTGGACGGCTTTTTTGATCCGGGGAACGAGTGCCGTTGAGGCGCTGAGTTCATCGACGCCCAGACCGATTAGCAACGGCGTGAGCAGGATATCCGAAGCCATCTCGCCGCAGACGCCGGTCCAGATCCCGTTGGCTTTGCCGGCATCGACCGTCATTTTGATCATCCGGAGGATCGAGGGGTGCGTGGGATTGTAGAGATGCGCGATGCGGTCGTTGAGCCGGTCGACCGCAATCGAGTATTGGATGAGGTCGTTCGTTCCGATGCTGAAGAAGCGGACCTCGCGCGCCAAGTGTTCGGCCACGAGAACGGCGCTTGGAATTTCGATCATGACTCCCACCTCGACAAAGGGATTGAAGGGAATCCCAGCGGAGGCGAGTTCCTGTTTGCACTCCTCGAGGATTTGGTTGGCGCGGCGCAGTTCCTCAATGCCGGAGATCATCGGATACATGATCTTCACTTGGCCAATGCCGGCGGCGCGCAGAATCGCCCGGAGCTGGGTTTTGAAAACCGCCGGATGCTCGAGGCAGTAGCGGATCGCACGGCAACCGAGGAAGGGATTCTCCTCGTGGTCCAGCGCCAAGCTGGAGGCCACCTTGTCACCGCCGATGTCGAGCGTTCGGATGATCACACCGTGAGGCATGCTGCTCTCGGCGGCATGGCGGTAATGTTCGTATTGCTCGTCCTCGCTGGGAGGCTCCTCTCGGTTGAGAAAAAGAAACTCGGTTCGGAACAAGCCGACGCCCTCGGCACCCTGAGCCGCGATTTCGCCGAGGTCGTCAGGGAGGTCGATATTCGCTGAAAGTGTTATGTGGCGACCATCGCGCGTGGTGGAAACTGTTTCGCGGATTTGCTCCAACCGCTCGGCGACCTCCTCTTTTTCCTGCTCGATGCGGCCGTATTCGATGAGGGTCTCGCGGTTGGGATTGACGATGAGCAGGCCCGTGTAGCCGTCGATCAGAATGTCGTCGCCAATGCGGATCTGCTGGGTGATCCCCTGCATGCCCACGATGGCCGGAATTTCAAGTGATCGAGCGAGAATCGCGGTGTGTGAGGTTTTGCTGCCGATCTCGGTGACAAACCCGCAGACGAGATTCCGATCAAACTGGGCGGTATCGGACGGCGAGAGGTTGTGAGCGATGACGATGTGCTGCTGGGCGTGGGTGGCGGGATTGAGCGGGGCCTTGCCGAGCAGGTTGCGGATCACACGGCGGGCGACATCCTGTATGTCGACCACGCGTTCGCGCAGATAGGGATCGTCGATCGATTCGAGAGTTTGGCAGTATTTTTGAACGACCTGCTGGAAGACATGTTCGACATTCTGTCGGTCGCGTTCGAGTCCGCGCAGCACCTCGTCGATGAGCGTGCGGTCTTCCACCACGAGCAAGTGCGCATCAAAAATACTCGCATCCTCGGCGCCGATCGCGGCAACGATGCGGCGCTGGATTTCGAGAAGCTCCACACGCGTGGAAATGAGAGCCGATTCGAATCTTGCAATCTCCCCGGGCAAATCCTCGGCGGAAATCTCACGGGAAAAAATCTCCTCGTCCTCGGTGTAATAAACCAGCGCCGGAAAATGCGCGATGCCCTGCGCGACGGGAACGCCCTGGAATCTTTTTTCCACTTTGTCTTCTGGGGCGGCTTGCATGGACCAGAGAATTGCAAGAATTCCCTGTCAGCGCAATGGGAAGGATTTGCGGAAAAACCCTGCCCGGCTCAATGCTTTGGCGCCTTCACCGTCCCGGCCTCCAGATCATCGCGGCGTCGCTGGACAATGCGGTTGGCGATTTCAAAAACCATCTCCTCGAGAAGCAAACGAAGATGGCTGCCGGCCCGAAAATCCGATGGCGCGATGTTTTTCACCCGATCGGCGTGAACGCTCAACTGGTAGCATTTTTTGAAACTCGTCCGCGTCGGATCCTCGGGATTGTAAACGGCAATCGCCTGCCCCCCGCTCCGGCGCATCACCGTGAAACAAGGCACATCGGTTGGGCCGTCGCCAACATAGATCATGTTTTGAAACGGAACCGGGCGGAGCGACGGGTCCATGTGATCGTTCACATCCTGATCCATCTCGAGCATGCCTTTGTTAATGCGGAAAAGAAATTGGGTCTTCTGCGTGTGGCTGATCGCGCGCTTGGGAAATGTGATGCGGTCCTGCTCATCCACGGCGAATTCACATCCGAAAATCTTTCGCACATAGGGCGCAAGGCGACTTCCGTCGATCAGGACCTTCATGCCCGAAGAGACGATGTAGTGCTCCACCGTAATGCCATGGGAGACATGCTCGGGCGTGAGAAGCGAGGTTTTGAACTCCTCGAACATCTCGGGCAGCCCGGGGTAGAAGTTCAAGCGCGATCCGAGTTCGCGGAGTCGGGCGTTGGTGGGTCGGTCGATCTCCATGCAGTCGAGAAGGACCTTCATGTAGGCGAGTTCGTGGTCGTAGCCCTGCTTCTGGACCAACTCGGCGCAACGGGCCCAGAAGCTCTTGGCATTGATGCCGAAGACGGGAAACAACGCCTCCTCCTGCATGTAGGTGGGAGAGAGGGTTTGGTCGTAATCGTAAATGATCGCGATGGTGTTCTGCGGAACGCTCATGGTGCAACCATCGTGTAGGAGGGGCGATGAAGAGGAACCAGAAAAAAGCTCAAGGCGCGGTCCGCAGGACAAGTTTCAAGGCATCGACGCGAAGGGTGGATTCCGAAAGCGCTGCGACAAGCGCGGATTTGGCGGCCTCCAGGGACTCGATTTCCGCGGGAGCGACCGAGCGGTTGATTTCCGCGAGATCGGACAGGCGCTCGATTTCCGCGGAGTATTGCTCGGAGGCTTTGGTGCGGGCCGCAAGAACCAGCGACTCCTTGCGAGCGGTGCCGATTTCGACAGCTTTCGCGAGCATCGCAGGAAGGTGCTTCTTTTTGAAAACCGGCGTGTCGATCAAACCGAAAACATCGCCTCCGGACAGCGAAGCGTCACGAAACTCGTCGTCATCGCCACGATCGGCGAGGGTTTGGTCCACCACCACCCGCAACGGCGTGGCGGGCAGGAACCGGTCGGCGTGCAGGTTCGGAGGAGCAACACACTCCAGAACCAAATGCACCTCGAGAAAGACCGCGCCGGGCAGTTCAGATTTCCAGACGCCGAAGACCGAATTGCCGGTTTCCATCCCGAGAATCGACTCGATCGCGGCGCGAACGAGCGGGTGGTCCTGGCTCAAAAATCCCAAATCCTCGCGGGAGATGGCGCGGGCGCGATCGAATGTGAACATCGCCCCCTCGGGAGTCAGGCCGGGCAACGAAGCGGACTGACCGGCACCCGATTTCAAAAGATACCCGCGGCTGCCCAGTTCCTCGACCTCGACTCCCAGATGATCGAGCGTCCGGATGAAGAACGCCTCGAATTCGGTGTCGGCATCCTGTTTGCGAATGCCCTCGATTAGCGGCGCCGCGATCTCGGATTTGTTCGAATTGAGTTCCAGCAAACGGTCGTAGCCACGCTGGAGACGCTTGCCGATTTTCTTGTTCTCTGCGGCGGTGTCTTTGACGAGTTTTTCCAAGCCGCCCGCGTCAAACGACTCAGCCAGCGCTGCCAGACGACCTTCAAAAAGCGCGGCCAAAGCGGCGGCGCCGTGGGGATTTTTTTGAAATGCATCGAGGCCCTCGTGATACCAGCGGGCGTAAACCTCCTCGCCACCGCCTTCGAGGAACGGCACATGGATATGGATTGTCGAGGTCTGGCCGATGCGGTCGAGGCGTCCGATCCGTTGCTCGAGGAGTTCCGGATTCTTTGGCAAATCGAACAGCACGAGATGATGGGCGAATTGAAAATTCCGCCCCTCGCTGCCGATCTCCGAACAGATCAGGAGTCGGGCGCCATCCTCCTCGGCGAAGTAGGCCGCGTTGCGGTCGCGCTGGAGGAGCGTGAGACGCTCGTGGAAAACGGCGGCGGGGATTTTGATCGTCTTTTGGAGTTCCTCCATCAATCCGGTCGCCGCTCCGGGGCTGGAGCAAATCAACAGGACTTTCTGCTTTTTGAGGCTTTTGAGGAGGTCGACCAGCCAGGCGATGCGATCCGCATCCGGAGCGAGCGGAGCAAGGTGCGCCTTGCGTTTAGGAAAACCGGACAGCGCGGCTCGCGTATTCCGGAACATCACCCGGCCGGTGCCGAATTCATCTAGCAAGCCGGCAACGACCTTGTCCCGCGCCGATTCGTCACCTGCATGGAATTCTTCGTAGTGCTTCTGGAGCGCCCCGCGGAGCAGGGAGGTATTTGGTATTTTTTTCCCAGCCAAAAGTGCATCGATCGCCTTGGCGACCGTTTCGTAGTGATCGGATTCCTTCAGGAAGGCGTCGAGGTCGTTGTAGCGCTCGGGATCGAGGAGGCGCAGTCGGGCGAAGTGCCCCTCGAGGCCAAGCTGCTGTGGCGTGGCGGTGAGGAGAAGGAGGCCGGAGATCGAGCGAGACAGGAATTCGACGAGATTGTATTCCGCGCCGCCACCCTCGGGCGACCAGGCAAGGTGGTGCGCTTCGTCCACCACCAGCAAATCCCAGCCCGCCTCGCGGGCCTGCTCGGCGCGTTTGGGGTTCGAGGCGAGAAAGTCCAACGCGCAAATCACGAGTTGGCTGTCCAGAAACGGATTCAAACCCGAAGCTTCCAGCGAGAGGCAGCGTTCCTCGTCAAAAATGCTGAACGACATCTGGAACCGGCGAAACATTTCGACGAACCACTGGTTCAGCAAAGCCGGAGGCAGCAGCACCAAAATCCGCCCGGCTCGGCCAGTGAGATGGAGACGGTGGAGAACGAGTCCTGCCTCAATCGTTTTTCCAAGACCAACCTCGTCGGCAAGCAGCACGCGCGGAGCAAGGCGGGAGGCGACCTCTGCAGCGATCGAAATCTGATGCGGAATCAAATCGATCCGCCCACCGGCAAATCCTCGGGCGGGGTTTTGACGCAAATCGCGGCGGCGCTGAAGGCATTCGACGCGAAGTTTGAAGCGCTCGAGTTCATCCACCTGCCCAGCGAGGAGCCTTTCCTCGGGTTTCGAGAAGCTGATGGAGTCGGAAAGTTCCGCCTCGGCGACCGCTCGACCACCGCACTGGTAGGATAGCAGGCCGCCCGTGTCGGTGATCGAATCGACCATCAACCCCTCGCCGGCGTGCGTGCGGATTTTGTCGCCTTCGGAAAACCTCACACGCCGGATCGGCGCGCTTGCGAGGGCATATTGACGATGCTCGCCGGCGGCGGGAAAAAAGATTTCAGCCCGGCCGTATTCGCTTTTCAAAACGATGCCGAGGCCCAGTTCGGGCTCTGTGTCACTGGTCCAACGCTGACCGGGAACGGGAATGTCCTTGTTCATGAGTTCGATAATTCCTCCCACCGCGCATACAGGCGATCGATTTCCCTCCTTTGGGCTTCGAGCTTTGAAATCACCTCGGACGCCTCGGCGGATCGCGTCACATGGAAATCCGGATCGTTGAGCAGCGCCTCGAGTTCCGCCGCGATATTTTCGGCGTTGAGAATGGTTTCCTCCATTCCTTCGAGCTCCTGCTTGTCGCGATATCCGAGCTTCTTTTTCGGCGGGGATTTCGCGGGTTGTTCGGTTTTTTTGGGAAATGCCATCGAGGCGTAGCGCGACTCGCGGGCCTTCTTGCCTTCGAGGTAATAGGAAAAATTCCCGGGCTGGGCGTGGATGCCTCCGTCCTCGAAGGCGACGATCCGGTCGCAAATCCGGTCGAGAAAATACCTGTCGTGGCTGACCACCAAAACCGTGCCGTCGAAGGCGGCCAGAGCTTCTTCGAGCATTCGCAGGCTTCCGAGGTCGAGGTCGTTCGTCGGCTCGTCGAGAACGAGCACATTTCCTCCGCGGCAAAGCACCTTCGCGAGCATAAGCCGGGCGCGCTCGCCACCGGAGAGCTTGTCCACGCGGTCGTTCATCCGGACATCGTCGAACAAATATCGCCGCAGGTAGGCCCTCACAGGGATTTCGCGGGACCCGAACCGCACGGCGCCTCCATCGCCGCCGATTTCTTCGAGGACGGTATTCGCTCCGTTGAGCTTCATTCGTCCCTGGTCGATGTAATTGAAGACAACCCGCTTCCCGATGGTTGCGGTCCCTTCGGTTGGGGGCTGCTCACCGAGGCAGACACGGAGCAGGGTGGATTTGCCCGCCCCGTTGCGCCCGACGATTCCGGTGCACTCGCCGGGGCGGAGCGACAGCTCGAGGTTTCGAAAAATCCAGCGCCCTTCGGACTCGAAACGAACACCGACATTCACAAGTTCGATCGCGTTGTTGCCCAGCTCCGGCGCCGGCGGGATCAACAAATCCATCTCGCGCTCCTCGGGCGGGGTTTCCTGTCCGGCGATCTGGTAAAATGTTTCGAGACGCTTTTTGGATTTGGAACGCTGGGCGCGAACGCCGGCGCGGACATATTCGAGCTCGGCACGGATGAAACGCTGGCGGCGGCGTTCGGCCTGCGAGGCGATCTGCTGACGCAGGGCGCGCGACTCCAGATAGGCCGCGTAGTTTCCCGTATGTGAATGGGCTTTCCCCTGCGAAATTTCGATGATCCTTGTGGCGATGGTTTCGAGAAAATACCTGTCGTGGGTGACCATCACCACAGCGCCCAGAAACCCCTTCAGGAAATCCTCGAGCCAACCGGTGGATTCCGAGTCGAGGTGGTTAGTGGGTTCGTCAAGCAGCAGCAGGTCCGGTTGCGACGCGAGCGCGCGGCAGAGCGCGACGCGGCGTTTTTCGCCACCGGAGAGCGGACCGACCTGCGCATCGAGCGGCGGCGCGTGCAGGGCTCCAGCAAGGCTTTTGATGCGGGTTTCGAGGTTCCACCCATCGGCATGCTGGATGATTTCGAGCAGATCGTGGAGTTCCTTCTCCGTCCCCTCCCCCGCCTCGTAGCGGCGCAACGATTCGACTAGGTCGGAGGCCCCGGCCTCGATGTTCGCAAGGACGGTGCCCGCGGGATCAAGCTCGAATTCCTGCGGAAGGTAGCCGACACGCAAACCCCGGCGGCGCGAGATTTCGCCGGAGTCGGCTTCATTTTCGCCAGCGAGGATTTTGAGGAGGCTTGTTTTGCCGCAGCCATTGCGACCGACGAGTGCGACCTTTTCGCCGGGAGAGACGGTGAGGGTGACACCGTCGAGGAGAAGTTGCGGACCGTAGGCGAGGCGGATTTCGTTCGCCGAGAGAAGTGAAGCGGACATTAGCGGAGGTAGTTTACAGGGATCGGGAAGGCGTTTTCGATGTGGCGGATTTCCAATGGCGGGCCGATGAGGACTTCCACGATGTCGAACCGATAGGTGATTTCCGGTTTGTCGAGCATTCGGAGCCACTGCATCGCTCCCCGAATGATGAGGCGGCGTTTTTTGGGGTCCACGGCCTCGGCCGGCGCGCCGAAAAGCTCGCTCGATCGGGTCTTCACTTCGACAAACACGAGTTCGCTGTGTTTTTTGTCACGGCACACGATATCGACCTCCCCACCGTGCGGCGCGCGGAAGTTTTTGTAGAGTATCCGATGACCATGGCGGCGGAGGAATTGGGCGGCGAGTTCCTCCCCTTGCTGGCCGAGCGCGATATGATCGGCCTCACCAGAGCTCCGCCTGCGCCACAGGCGCGAAACTTCTTCGGTGAATTGGACAAGGCCCATGCTCGCGTAGTTTGGCAAAGTGCTCGGCGGTTGGGTAGCCTTTATGCTTCGCGAAACCATATTCAGGATAGAGACGGTCGTATTCCAGCATGGCGCGGTCGCGCTCGACCTTCGCGACAACGCTCGCGGCGGCTATGCTGAGGCTAATGCCATCGCCTCCGACCAATGCAGTTTGCGGGCAGGGAAAATCGGGAACGGGCAAACCGTCGATCAAGACATGGCCCGGGCGGGGATCGAGTTTTTCCCACGCCTGCCGCATCCCCGCATGGGTGGCACGAAGGATGTTCAGTCGGTCGATTTCTTCGGGAGAAATGGAAACTGATGACCAGCGGATGTCGGGATTTTGGGTGATCTTGAAATAGAGCGATTCGCGACGACGCAGCGTCAGTTTTTTTGAGTCATCCAAACCGGCCAGACTGATCTCAAGCGGCAGAATCACAGCTGCACATAAGACTGGCCCAGCCAATGGACCTCGACCTGCTTCGTCGATTCCAGCGACCGTAAAAATTCCAGAGTCTCGGAGAGAGCGCTCGTGCTCAAAAGAGCACGCCATTTTTAATTAAGAGCGGTCGACCTGATCCTTGACGGTCGTGGCCGATTTGCCCTTACGGGAGCGAAGGTAATTGAGTTTAGCGCGGCGAACGGCACCCTTGCGCTCCACTTCGATCTTGGCGATGCGGGGAGAGTGGATCGGGAAAACACGCTCGACACCCTCGCCGTAGGAGACACGACGAACGGTAAAATTCTCGTTGATGCCCGTGCCCTTGCGGCCAATTACGATGCCGGCATAAACCTGAATGCGCTCCTTGTCGCCCTCCACCACGCGGGTGTGGACTTTGACGGTGTCGCCGACATTAAAAGGCTTTAGGTCGGATTTGAATTGTTCGGATTCGATTTTAGATACGATGTTCATTAGTTGGCTTTGTTAGTGTAGGAACCTATTAAATTTGTATTAGTTGCTTGATTTGCTTTGTAAATTGCTCCGTCTCCTCCTTTTCTGAAAGCCACAAATCCTTTATCCCCGTAAGGAATTGCAGTCGCAGACAAAGGAGATGCAGCACTAGCGTCCCAATTTTTAGTAGTCAGAAAAATCATATCCGGCGGGCTAGAATCAACGACCTGATAAGCATATAAAGCAGAGCCAGCCATAACTGGAGGCCATGCTTTGTTAGTAATTCCCGATGCAGTAATTAGCTTCAAAATATCGTTACTTGAAAGACCAGCGTTGGTTAATTCTTGGGCCCATTGGCTAAAAGTATTGTTTCCCGGAAAACCAAGTATTGTTGTATCGCCCGTAGAAACAGCCTCTTGAGATAAAGCAAAAGAGGCTAGTGCGAGTTGCCTACAATTACTTAAAGTTTGAGTTAGCTGTGCCCGTGTGAGCGCATTACCAATCGCAGGGATAGCGAGTGAGGCTAGGATAGCAATGATGGATATAACCACCAAAAGCTCGATAAGCGTGAATGCTCTCGAACGATTTAATATTTTCATAATTTGATTTAGCTTTGAATTTCTCCTCTGGTCAACCTCAATTTCACCCACCCCTTAAAAAAAACCACCCCACCCCACCACCAAGGAGCATTAGCACAACCGGGTTGATGTGCTTTGCAAAGAGGATCGCAGCGACTGCGAGGGCAATCGCACATGCAATGATATTAAATGACAGAGTGTGCGACAAATTAAAGCAGGCGGTTTTTCCGACGGCGTGGACACCGGCGAGCATCAGGCCGATGGTGATTGGCGCCATGCCGCGCTGGACCGCATCGC
>CAWUMN010000001.1:0-42062 GCA_963923595.1 uncultured bacterium | reverse complement strand
GCATCGGGGGGATCAATCTGGGAACCACTATTCACGACCGCGAACGGATTCCCCTCCAACTCCGCTTCCAATCCTCGGATCGCAACGACATCGAGCGACTTGGTGAATTGCCGCTTACGGTGAAAACCGGCCTCTCCGTGCCACTGGGGCATTTAGCCGAAATCAAACGCACGATCGGCCCGAGTGAAATCTCCAGTGAAAACGGACGCCTACGCCTCTTTGTCCAAGCGAATGTGAGCGGACGCGACGCCGGGGGATTTGTGAAGGAAATCCGCGAGCGCATTCGCAAGGAACTCAAACTGCCGACTGGGGTGACGATAGAATACAGCGGCCAATTCGAGCACCAGATGAGGGCGGCAAGGACTCTCGAGAACATTGTCCCCGTCGTTCTGGCCATCATTTTCATTCTCCTTTACGCCACATTCCACTCGTTTGCGGAGGCCGCCCATGTGCTGCTTGCGGTTCCATTCGCCCTGACGGGGGGTGTATTTCTTCAATGGATTCTCGGCTATCATTTCAGTGTTGCCGTTTGGGTCGGCTACATCGCCCTCTTCGGAACCGCCATCCAGACAGGAATCGTGATGGTCACCTACCTCGGTGATGCGTTGGAAAAAAAACGCGCCCAGCGAGGCACCGCATTCACCCGCAAGGATCTCGTCGAGGCTGTGAAGGAAGGCGCGTTCCTGCGTCTGAGGCCAAAAGTCATGACCGTTACAACCGTTGTCGCCAGCCTCCTGCCTGTGATGTGGAGCACGCAGACCGGTGCGGAAGTGATGAAACCGCTGGCGGCTCCAGTCATCGGCGGCATGATTTCCAGCCTCCTCCACATCCTCATCGTCACGCCGGTCCTCTTTGCGTGGATCCACTCCTCGCGACTTGGAACGAAGCACTGAGGCAATGGATCGACTATGAAACCTCGATCGCTTCGCAGACCTCGCGCCAGCCGGGGAAGTTCCAGGTGTTTGGAAATCCCGAGCACTGGATGGGCTTCACGGGCTGGACGCGGCAGTCGCGACCTTCGAGGAAAATGCAGGCGCCGTCGGGTTGGTCGATGAGCGCGAGGCCGTCGCGCCTCGGCCGGAGGCGGGTGAATTGCTGGATGAAGTCGCGCTCCGAGAGACCGAGAAATCCGGAGATCGCGGTGATATCGGAGTCGGTGAGTTTGACGAAGCCCGGCCAGCGGCAGCAATTCGTGCAGCGCTGGCAGGCGTAGCGGGGAGGATTTGGCGCAGGGCTACTCTCCAAGGCGTTTTCGCGGCAGGAGGTAGTTGACGGCATAGTCGGCGACGGAGTCCTCGAGGGTGGTGGTGGGTTTTTCGTAACCGGTCGAGCGCAGCTTCGAGATGTCGGCGCAGGTGTAATATTGATATTGGTGCCGGATGCTTTCGGGCATGTCGAAAAACTCGATCTCGGGCTTTTTGCCGAGGGCGGCGAAGAGGGAGTTGGCGAGGTCGATCCAGGTGCGGGCGGTGCCGGAGCCGATGTTGTAGAGGCCGCCGGCGGTTTCGCATTCGGCGAGGTGGAGGGTCATTTCCACAGCGTCCTTCACATACACGAAGTCGCGCATCTGGCCGCCATCCGGGTATTCCGGTTTGTAGCTTTTGAAAAGACGGATGCGGCCGGTGTTTTGAATCTCGTCGAAGGCCTTGCAAACAAGGCTTCGCATGTCGCCTTTGTGATATTCATTCGGGCCGAAAACATTGAAGTATTTGATGCCAACGATGTCGTCGAGAATGCCCTCGCGCATCGCGTAGAGGTCGAAGAGGTGCTTCGAGTAGCCGTAGAGGTTCAGCGGTCGGAAGCGCGAGAGGTCGGGGGATTTGTCGTCCATGCCGGCGGAACCGTCGCCGTAGGTCGCGGCGGACGAGGCGTAGACGAACCGCGCGCCGGAGAAGAGCGACCAACGGCAGAGGGCTTTCGTGTAGGCGAAGTTGTTGCGCAGGACGAAATCGGCATCCGTGACGGTCGTGGAGGAGCAGGCGCCGAGGTGGAACACGGCGGCGAAGCGGCCGAAGGTGTCGGGGTCTGACTCGATGCCGTCGAGGAATTCCTGAGCGGGCACATAATCCTCGAAGGCGAGGGGGAGGAGGTTGCGCCACTTCTCATCCTCGCCGAGGCAATCGGTGACGATGATTTGATCGATGCCGCGCTGGTTGAGGGCGTGGACGAGGGCGCTGCCGATGAAACCTCCGGCGCCGGTGACGAGCACGCGCGCCTTCGAGTGAAGCAGGGCATCGGTCGGGTTCAGTTTTTTTTCACCGTGATTGCGTGGGCGGACGGGGCGCGCAGGGCGGATGGGGGCTTTGAAGGATGGGTTGTTTTCGGCCATAAAAAAGTGGAGAGCGGATCAATCGGTCTGAATGCCGATGACTTGGAAGGTTTCGTCGAAGAGGGCGGTTTTTTCGGGGCCGTAGACAAACTTCGCGCCGCGGATGTATTCGCGGGCCTTGGCCGTGTTGCCTTGTTTGTGCTCGAGGGCGGCGTGGGCGTAATACCACGCGGGCGAGTCGCCGGGGTATTTGATGGTTTTCATCAACTTCGTGGCGCGCTCGGTTTCTCCGGCCATGATGTCGCAGAGGGCGACCTTGAATTGAAGGAGTTCATGGCGGTGGTCGGTGGCCCGCATGGTTTCGTAATACTGGCGGGCGAGCGCGTATTTTTGCTGGAGGAAGAGAAGTTCGCCAAGGTTGTAGGCGGCGGGGAAATAGCCCGGCTCGAGGTCGAGGGCCTGGCGAAAGGCCTTCTCGGCTTTTTGGTAATTGAGCTTCTTGATGTAGACCGAGCCCATGAGGTTCAGGATGAGCGGGTCGCTCGGGTGGCGGTCCTTCAAGTCCATCAAACGCTCCAGCGCCTCGTCGTATTTCTGCGCTCCGTAGTCGGCGAGAACCTTCTCGACCGCCATGTTCTTCGCCTCCTCGGCATCCGGCGTCGAGAATTGTGCCCACGCGATGGAGGTGGAAAACAAAACGGCGGCTAGCAGGGGTCGAAGCATGTGCGGGATTCATCCTGTGATTTTTCCCGTGGCGGGCAATCCAAAAGCGGCTGAAGGGCGTTGTTCCAGAACGCGGAAGGCTTTCGCGGCTTCGAGGAATCGGGGGTCGGTGGAGGCGTGCAAAACCTCGGCGAGCGTGGTGTGGCGGGTGGTTTTCCAACCCAAATCCTCGCCCCATTTCTCGAGGTCGGAAAAATTCACATCGGCGGTGAGGTCGAGTCGGCCGGGGGCTTGGTAGATTTCGTGGCCAGTGAGGCGTTGGTGCTGGGCGTAGCCACGAAGGGTGCCGGCGGGGCGGCGGTGGTAGAGGGCAGGCATCGGGTCGCCGTAGTCGATGGTGAGCATCGCGCCAGAGGTCCAGTGAGAGGCCCAACTACGAAGCCAGTGGTGGTAGCTCTCGTGGATTTCCACGCGCTGGCCGGGGCGAAATTCTCCGCTGAAGGCGCTGGACTCGGGCAATTTCGTTGGGAGGAGAACACCACGAATTCCGTCGGGACCGAGGCGCAGGTGGAGTTCCAGCCAACCTTCCGCCGTCAGTTCAAAGACACGGCAGGGAAAGGCGTCGGGAAGTTCGTTGGAGAAAATGCAGGCGGTTCCGCCGGTGGCTTGGAGGGCGGAGGCGAGGTCGGGGTGGTGTTGGACACGAAATCCCCGGAGGCGTTGGTCTTGGGCGGCGCGGAGCGGTCCATCGACATCGACGAGGTGGTAGCGCACCGAGCATCGCCGCCACCAGCCGAGTTCTCGGAGGATTTTGGCGGCAAGTTGGCCGTTGCCGGGGCCGACCTCGATCACATTTCGGGCTTGGTTTTCGACAATCCAGCGGGCGAGGAATTGGGCGAGGGAATTTCCCAGCGTGGCGAAAGTGGAGAAGTCACCGCGAGCTCCGACATCGCGGATGCGGGCGGTGTAGTAGCCGAATTCGGGATGGGTGAGTGCCTCGCGCATGAAGCGCTCGAAGGGGAGGGTGCCGCCCGATTCCTCCTGCAACGCGAGAAGGTGTGCGGTGGCGCGGCTCAAGGCGTGGCGAGTTTTTCCTCCTCGGCGACGAGGTCCTGCCACTTCGTCTTGAAGTCGGGATCGTAGTGCTGGTCTTGGAAATCCTGCATTTTCTCGCGCAGGCGAACGAGGTCGCGGACGCGGGGTTGGATTTCCTGCCAGACCTCGCGGAGGATTCGCAGCGCGCCGGGCTCGCGGTCCCAGAGGAGGGCGTAGCTTTGCACAAAATCCGAGGCGTAGCTCGGCTCGGCGCGGTCGGTGGGCAGCCAGATCGAGCGGGGAGGTTCTTCCACCTCGAGGAGCATCGGGGCGATGTAGATGTTCCGCAGGATGCCTTCGGTGTATTTGGCGCGGGCCGAGCGTTCGTGGCCGTCGAGCGAACAGCTCAGCGCCCAGCCGAAGAGAAACGAGGGTTCCTTGAAATCGTTCGGGTAGGTTTTTTCGTAGCTCTTGAAATACCGCGCGGCCTTCTCCGGCTTTTCGGCGAGGAGATGGAGCATGGGGACGAGGAAGCGCGCACCTTGGTTGTCAGTGGGGTTGCATTTCAGGAGATTCGACAAATCCGCCGCCGCCTCGTCGAAGCGCGAGAGATGCCAGGCGGTCATGGCCTTGCCGTAGATCGCGCGCAGGTAGGGGCGGGTCTCGGGGTCTTTCCACCAAATGGTCGAGGGATCGTTGCGCAGATACTCCCCGCGGCGGATGACCTCCTCGTAGACTTCGCCGCAGGATTTCCAATTGCCTGCTCCGAATTCGCTGTCGGCGATTTCGATTCGCGCGGGATTGCATTCGGGGTCGCGGGCGAGGGCGGCGCGGAAGAGTTGGAGGCGCTTGCGGAGGGACCGGAGGCGAAGTCCGGTGCGCACGAGGCCGTGAGCGATCTCGGCGGGACTCGGGCCGGCTTTGTCTGCCCGGCCGATGTGCATCACGAAGGCATGGGTCATGGCTTTCAATTCCTCCGGCGCGCTGCGCTCGGGGGGCTGGAAGCGGATTTCGATTTTGCAATCGGTGGACAGGGCCTTCCACGACTCGTCGTCCCATTCCTCGTCCTGCGGAACGAGCAATTGGTCGGGCGGCGGGGTTTTTTCAAAAATCCGGTAGAGCATATTCTCGACGCGGCCTTGGTCGAGTTCCTCCATGATCTCAGGCGGGGCGACGGGCGCGCCGTGGCGGTCGAACACCACGACGAGCGTGGGCAGGAACCAGTCCTTGCCCTTGGGAACCGGTTCCTCGAGGTCGAGCCAGTAGAGGTGCCAGGCGTTTTTGGGGACCTTGAGCGGTTGGATCATGGGCGCCAATCCACGGCGATCCTCTGGATGCGGCCGACGCGGTCCCGGTAGAGGACTTCCTTGTTTTTCACTCCGTATTCGTGGACGAGGCGCGTGACCTTCACATCGAAGCAGCAGTATTTCGCGATCTCGAGGAGTTTGCCCTCGCGCCACCATTTGATGGCGTCCAGGCCGTCCGCGATTTTGCCGACGCCAAGGGTCGCCTGCGCAACATCCTCGAGCTTGAGGCGGTGGCCAACGGCTTTTTCGAGTTCGAGCAGGAGGTCGAAAGACACAAGGTTTTCACGGAGGTCGAGCACCGTGTAGGCCATCAGCACATCGTAGTCGAAGCGGATGTGGTTGAAGCCCACGACCAGGTCCGCCCGCTGGAGGCGGCGCACCAAGCCCTCGGCCTGATCCTCGCCGAAAATCTCGTAAATCCCGTCGCGCGTGCTGTAGGTCACGCCGAGTGACATTCCCATCTCGTGCTTGCGATCCCAGCCGCCGACATCGTTCGCCGTTCGCTGGGTCTCGAGATCGAAATAAACAATATCCATCGCCCTGATTGCCCTAGCTACGGTGGAAGTCTTGGTGGGCGAAACTTGTTCCAAGTTCCGCTACGGGGCCGGAGCTCCGCGCCATCAGCGCTGGAGTTGGGTATCGAGGAGGCTGACGACCTGACGGGTTTTCTCGTCTTCCTCCATCCGTTTTTTGATGAGCTTGCAGGCGTGGATCACGGTGCCGTGGTCCTTTCCGCCGAACGCATCGCCGATATCCATGAGGGAGGAATTGGTGTGCTGGCGCGAGAGATACATGGCGATCTGGCGCGGGAACGCGATGTTGGCGGGGCGGCGCTTGCTCGTCATGTCGGCGAGTCGGACATCGAAATGCTCGGCGACGCGGCGCTGGATTTGGTCTATCGTAATCGCCTTGCGGGCCTGCTCTTGGAAAATGTCGCGCAGGAGGTTTTCGATCACCTCGCGGGTGAGTTCGCGGTCACTGAGGGATTTGTAGGAAGCGACCCGCATGAGGGCGCCCTCGAGGCGGCGGACATTGTTGCGGATCTTGTCGGCGAGGAAGTCGAGAATCCAGGGTTCGATCTGGAGATTCAACGAAGCGGCCTTGCTGCGGAGGATCGCGATGCGCGTTTCGGTGTCCGGCGGCTGGATCTCGGCGGTCATGCCCCACTCGAAGCGGGAGACGAGGCGTTGCTCGAGTTTTTCAATCTCGCTCGCCGGACGATCGCTCGAGAGGACGATCTGTTTGTGCCCGTCGTGGAGCGCGTTGAAGGTGTGGAAGAATTCCTCCTGCGAGCGTTCCTTGCCGGCGAAAAATTGAATGTCGTCGATGAGCAGCACATCGGCTTGGCGGTATTTTTTGCGGAACTTCACCAGAGTGCCGTGTTGGATGGCGTCGATGAACTCGTTCGTGAACTGCTCGCTCGAGAGGTAGACGACCTTCGCCGAGGCGTTCTTGGCGTGGACATGGTGGCCAATGGCCTGAAGGAGGTGGGTTTTTCCGATTCCGCTGACGCCGTAGATAAAGAGGGGGTTGTAGGTGACGGCGGGGGAATTGCCGACCGCCAGCGAGGCGGAGTGGGCGAACTCGTTGTTCCGGCCAACGACGAAATTCTCGAAGGTGTTGCGGGGATTCATTCCGGCCACGGCGATTTTCACGCCCTTGTCCTTGGGTTCTTTCGACGCCTTGCGCGAGGGAGCGGGCGTGGCGGGCATGGCTTCCGTCTCGGAGGTTTGGAATTCCACTTTTTCGATGGTCGGAAGAACGAGAAGGACGGATTCGCGCACGATCGGGAGATAGTTGCTCTCGATGAAAAACTGGTGGATCGGATTCGGAACGCCCAAGCGCAATGTGGAGTCTTGGATCGAAGTGATCGTAACATTCGAAAACCAGCGCTCAAACCCGTCGGCGCTCACGCGCTCGCGAATGTGCTTGGAAATCTGAGGCCAAAGATGGGTTGGGGTGTGAGACATGATGGTTTTATCCACCGCGACCGGCCTTGCGGCGCAGGATCAGGGACAGAATTGAGATCGGTTGGTCCCGAAACAAGTCAAAAAATCGGGACGCGATTGATTTTTTATTGTAAAAAATCTGAATAGAGCCAGTTAACCCATTTAGGAAAGCGCTCCGGCTTGGAAGCATGAAAAGCGGGTCATAATTCCCCTGTGCCCGTGAGGGGCGATGGAATCGAACTGCCAAATTCATGGTTTTCAATTTATTCACAACTTATTCACAAGCTGTCGGTTCTTGTTTCCGCCAGCGGCGGCAGATTAGAAACCGGTGGATTTTGTCACAAGAAAAAAGATGAATTTTCGGGGGTAAAAATTTCAGATTTTGGGGTGAAAATTCTTGACCCTCGCGGAGGCTGGTTTTTTGGGGGTGTGCGGGTGGTTGGTTCGGGTCGGGGGAGAATTTGTGAGGCTGGGGAGTGCTCGGGAGGGGACTCGAACCCCTATGGATTGCTCCACCAGATCCTAAGTCTGGCGCGTCTGCCAATTTCGCCACCCGAGCGGCAGTTTGTCCGCAAAACCGCTTGGGAAGAGGCATCGCAGTGAATCCAGAATCGCCGTGACCCGGCGGCGGGGCAAGCGGAAAGTCTGGGAGGTCAGCGGGAGAGAAGGTTCTTGGGCCGCTTCTCATCCTTTGGGGTGAGGTCGGTGTCGGAGTCGGGAAGGGGAACCGGGCGGTCGGAGATCGAGGGGGTGGTTTGTTCGCGCTCGGCGGCGGCGGGATCGATTTCCTGGGCGCCGATGACGACGACCTGGCCGTCGTCCTTCAATTTCAGGACAGGGCGTTTTTTGTTTTGCTGATAGGTTTTTCGTTCGAGGACTTCTCCGTTGAGGCCGATGTGGGAGTAGAGGAAGACCTTCGGGGCGACATTCTGGAAGATATGGATTTGGTTGGCGCTGTCGAAAAGGACCTCCGGGGAGCCATAGGAGACGAGGCGACCGAGGCGGTGGGTGCATTTGATCAGGCTGGCTTTGGGGTCCGTGATCCGGAGGTAAAGTTGGGTGCTGTTGGGGAGGCGGTGCGTGAGGAGGGAGATTTTGCGGATTCCTCCGCCGCCGGGCTGGTCGGCCGGAACGCCTACGGTTTTTTCAAAAACGGAACGCCCCTCGGTGATCTCGATATTGATTGGTTGGGAGGAAAAGGTCTGGCCGATCGACTCGGCGTGAATCTGAGCACGGAGGCGGTAGCCGCCGAATTCGCCGATGGGAAAAAGCGGGGTGAGATTCACGGCGCGGGTGAGTTTTTCACCGGGTTTGAGGAGCAAAGGCTCGTTTGTGTGTCCCGAGTTGAGCGGCGGAACGGGGCGGCCGTCGAGGGTTTCGATCTGGAATCCGAACCAAGGGATGCTGTCGGTGTCGCGAAGATTGAGCGAATTGCCGGTGAGGTTTTCGATCGAAACATTCACGATCAGTGGCTCGTAGGCTAGGTAGAGCGAGCGCTTGAGGGTGGTCTCGACTTGAATCTGCGAACGGGCGGTCGGCAGGATGGCAATAAGGGCGAGAAGCAGGGCGGTGGTTTTTTTGAGGGTCGGGAACATCGTTATTCGGGTTTGTCGGCGGCGGTTCGGAATCCCATCGTGTCGCTGGTTTCGAGCGGGGTCAAATCCGTGCCGCGGCGGGTCGTGGTGGCGGAGTCGGTGGCATTGCCAAAGCCGGTCATCCAATTTCCCCCGCGATAGACGGGCATACGCTGACCGGATGTGGTTTCGGTCCAGATCGCCGTCCATTCGGACACATTTCCCGCCATTCCCTGGACCCCGTAGCCGCTGCGGTCTTTGGCCGGGGAGTCGACGCGGCTCCAGCGTTTGAATCCGTCCTTCTCGCCCCCAATCTTGGCGTCGGGGCTGGGAGTGAAATCGAAGCCAAGATTGGCGAAAGTCTCGGAATCCTCGTTGCCCCATGGGTGGCGAGTCGAGTTCGGGCCGCGGGCAGCTTTTTCCCATTCCCGCTCGGTGGGAAGTCGTCGCCCGGCCCACTTCGCGTAGGCGTAGGCGTCGAACCAATCGACTCCAAAAACCGGGGAGTCGGGCGTGAGGGGAGCCCCGAGGTATTGGCCGTCGCGCAAGGCCCGCTGGTGGTAGCCGGGGGTGGGCGGGGTGATGTCGGTCTGGTCGGCCCAGCCTTTCGGCACATGCGATTTGCCGAGAGGTTGGAAGGGGTGGGCGATTGCTGCGGCCTTTTCGGGATGGCGCTCGAGGTCCTCGAGGAATTTTTGGTATTCGGCGATCGTGACCTCGTATTTGGAAATATAAAATGTCGGCAGGTTGGCGGGCTGGCCTTGGTAGTCGAATGGGCCGGCGGGGATTTCGACCAGAGCGCCGAGGTCTTGGATTTGGATTTTTGCCGTTGTCGGCGAAAGGTAAAGCCACAGGCCGACTGCCATTGAGGTCAAGGTCAGGGCGGTGCCAGCGAGGATCAGGGCCAAGGAAATCTTTTTGGGGTTGGGAGCGGGCCGCGGAACGGCGGGAGGGATTTCAATGACTCGGGTTGGGGAGGGGGATGAGAGATTTTCGACTTCCTCCCAAGACAGAGGATTTGTCTCGGTGTCGAGCAACCGCCAGGCGATCTCGCGGGCCTTGTCTGCGGAAGGATCGATCGACTCGAGGGTTAGAGTGCCGAGCGCCTTCATTTGGGCTACGGGAGTCTGGGTGGCGGAGTCTGCCGGGAGGGCGATGTTGGCGAGCCGGGGGAGGGCGTTTTTCGGGAGGAGGATCGCTGCGGCGGTGAGCGGAGCGAGGGGGATGTTTCGCTTTTCACAATAAGCGAAAACCTCGGCGGCAAGGCGGATGATCTGGAGCGCCGTGGCGGAGTCGATTCGGTGGCCGTTTGCGATCGTTTTTTCCAGCGTGGCGTCACCCAAAAACTCGGTGCAGAAATACTCGCGGCCCTCGGCGATTCCAGTGTGGGAAACCTCGAGCACGCGCGGATGGGAGAGCCGCATCTTGGCTTGGGCCTCCTGCAAAAACGCGGCGCCTTTCGCGGGGTCTGGTGGATTTTGGCGAACCAACACATGGATCATCGCCTGATGGGCATCGTCGATTCTTCGGGCGCGGTAGATTTCGACTCCGTTGCGTTCGGAGAGCTTTTCTCGAATCCGGAACTTCCCAAAAACCGTGCCGGTCAAATCCTCGGGAACCGGCGGCGGGAAAAGCGTATCGAGGCATTCGCGAAGGTCTGTGGCTGGGAGCGGGAGCGTGAGCAAAGGATCACCCTGCAAAAGGCCTGCGTAGGAAGAGATGTCTCGCGACGAGACAAAAATCGTCCGCATTCCTGGGTAGCGGCTGCGGAGCGTGTCGCGCAGGGTGAATCCGCCCAGAGGTGGGAGGAAAACCTCGGTAACCAGCAGGTCGCACCCTCCCATGGCTTCTACGCAGGCGATGGCCTTATCGGAATTTTCAGCTGTTTCAGGCCGCGTCCAACCAAACTCGACAAACAATGCCGCCGCCGATTCACCGGCGGGGATTTCATTGAAAGCCGCGAGGATTTTCACGGGGTCTCTTTGGGAAGATAAAGAGGCAGGGGGTGGTTCGTCGCGAGGGAACCCGGGTTGGCACGCGTGTCCTGCAATTCGCCGGCGTAATAAATTCCCACCACATACCCGGCGAATTCAAAGCCGGGTTCAGTGGGTTTGGTGTAGGTCGCGTCGAGCAATTCCGGTTCGTTGTCGCTCCAGTTCACCGGCGGGCTGATCCACTCGGTCACGATCTTCGAATCGGTGAGCTCGATGTCCCCCCCCGTGTCCTTGTCGTAGAAGAAAACATGAACGCGCATTTGCGTGGTATCGATCGTCTGGCCCGGGCGGGATTTGATCGAGATGCGGAGGATTTTTTTCCCATCAGCGGCGTCATTGATCCGGGTATCGACGATGCCAAGGATGGCGCCGGGTTGGAGGCCGAACTCGTCGCGGGCATCGGCGCCTTTTTCGGCGGCAACCATGGAAGGCGCGGTCGGTTGGGGTTTGGCCACATCGAGCATCGCGAGCTTGCGCCGGGTCTGGGCGCGCAATTCCTGGCTCAGGTCTGGCAATGCGAGAACGGTATTGTAGACCGTCGAGGCATCGGCCGTTTCTCCGCGCTTTTCGTGAAGGCGTCCGATCCGGAGGAGGATTCCCGCGTCGTTTGGAAGGAGTCGGTCGGCTTCGCGGATTTTTTCGAGTCCTTGTTCGTATTCTCCGATGCGAAACGCCTTGTCCGACTCGGCTACCAGTGAGGTGATTTTTTCGTAGGTCGCCTCGTCGGGCTCCTTCGGCGTGGGGGAGGCGGCGGGTTGGGGGACTGGCGTTGCGGCGACGACTGGGGCGGGCGTTGGGGCTTCCGCCGGCTTTTGGGCCACCGCGCGGCTGACGATTGTTTCTTGAAGCCGTGGCAGGAAAAACCAGGCTACGGCCGCGATTTGCAGGACCAAAAAAGCGGTCAGCAATCCAACAGCCACCTTGAAAGTCGTTCCCACCGGCGCAGCGGGGATCGGCGATTCCGTGGAGGTATTGCTCATGTGATTGAAGAAAATGCCATATCCGACATGGGGTGAAAGAAAAAGTAAGCAGTGGTTTTTTCGGCTCCCATGTCTTTCAGCGTCTCCGCAAAACCATCACATACTCGCGACCCTCGCGTCCCTGGTAGGTTGGCACCGGCGAGGTTTCGCTCAAAACCTCGAAATCCCGCGCAAAAAGCTCCCTCACCACCTCGGAGGGACTGCGAAACGGCGGGGAGTCGGTTTCGGGGTTGTCCGGGTTCCCGTAAAAAACTCCCATAAGCAACCCGCCGGGTTTCAGTGCCGCAGCGGCCTCGAGGGCGTAGTCCTTGCGGCGCGAGGGGTGGATCGCGCAAAAACAAGTGTGCTCGACCATGGAATCGAACGGTCCGAGCCGCCGCGCCTCGCCAGCCAAATAATCCCCCAGCACATAGGTCTCGCGACCGACTGGCGAAAAGCTCCCCGCCATGCGAATCGCCGAAGGGGCGATGTCGATGCCGACCACCTCGCTGGCGGGATTTTTTGATATTTCCCGGACATCGTGTCCCGCTCCGCAACCGGGCACGAGCACGCGGCCGGGGAGGGGATTCTTTGCAAGCCAGTCCACCAGCGCGGGGTGCGGTGCGCCTTTTTCCCATGGCGTGTCGCCTGCGTTGTAGCGCGCCTCCCAGTCAACGCCGACGCCAGCGCGATCCGAGGGAGATGCCGTATTGGAATTTTCGGGAGTGTTCACGGATTAGAAAGGGAAGGTTTTTGGTGGTTTCGAGTTCGAAGTCGGGTTCGAGAATTTGCCGTAGAACCTCGAAAGAGGAAGGGGAACCTTTGCGTCCGCCTAGCCAATGCTCTCTCGGCGTGAATTCCTCGAGCCAGGAAAACGGCGTGGCCAGAAGAAGTTGCCCGCCGCTTTTGACCAGCGATGGCAGGCGCTTGAGAAACTTTCGCGGTTCCGGCAACCGGCAAATCAAATTCGCCGCCAGCACCACATCAAACGCCCCGAGCGGCGGAAGGTCGGTGGCGTCGCCTACGAGAAATTCCACCCGTTCGCGCTCGATGCCCGGTGGCACTTGGGCTTCGAACCCCTGCATGCGCTCGCCCTCCGCCAAAACCTCGCCCGGCATTTTGCCTGTGGCTCGCAGGGTTTGCGAAGCATCGATAAACGCCTTGGAATAATCCACGCCGACGACCCTTTTCACCTGCCGGGCGAGCTCGAACGAGGACCGCCCGACTGCGCAACCCACATCCAGCGCCGATTCCATTGATCCTGAATCCCCGAGCAAGTCGCTTACGATCCGTTCCGCAAAGCCCCAAGCCTCGCGTGGCGCCGGAAGTTCTCCCGCCGCCTCTTCAAAGCTTGCGTAGTGGAAAAACAAATACTCCCCGACAAGACGGTGGCTTTCGTAGGGATTCGACATCTGCTTTTCCTAACACGACCCGGCGCGAGTCCGCCAGCACTCGCGGCTTGCAACCACACACCCGTTTTCTGCTAGTGCTTGCCCATGCTTACCCGCGTTTTCTCCGCCGCCGTTCAGGGTGTTGAGGCCATTGAGGTGGAGGTCGAGGTGAACATCGGCGCGGGCAACCCAGTCGTCATTGTGGTAGGGCTGCCCGACGCTGCCGTCCGCGAGAGCAAGGACCGCGTCACCACCGCCATCGCGAACAGCGGCCTGCGTTGGCCCCGCGAGCGCACGACGATCAACCTCGCTCCGGCCGATATTAAAAAAGAGGGTCCGAGTTTCGATCTCCCGATTGCTGTGGGGATGGTCGCGGCCGCCGAACGCGCCGAGCTTCCCCGTCTCGAACGCTGCTTTGTCGTTGGCGAACTCGCCCTCACCGGAGAAATTCGCCCTGTCAAAGGGGCGCTGCCGATAGCCGTCGAGGCCCGCGCGCGCGGAAAGAAGGCCGTCATCCTGCCCGCTGCGAACGCCGCGGAGGCCTCGATTGTCGAGGGCATTGAGGTCTACGGGGTGAAAAATCTCCGCGAGGCCTATGAATTCCTCGCCCGCAAAATCGACCTCGCCCCCGTTCGCGCCGATGCCGCCCAAATGCTCGACTCCGCCTCGCCTGCCGAGGTGGATTTTTCGGAGGTCAAAGGCCAGCACCAGGTGAAACGCGCCATCGAGGTCGCCATCGCCGGAGCTCACAATCTCCTGCTCATCGGTCCGCCCGGCTCGGGCAAAAGCATGCTTGCCAAGCGCATTCCCACCATCATGCCGGCCATGACGCTCGAGGAGGCGATCGAAACGACCAAAATCCACAGCGTTTGCGGCCTGCTCGATGAGAAGAACGCCTTCGTCTCGCGCCGTCCCTTCCGCGCACCGCACCACACGATCAGCGACATCGGCCTGCTCGGCGGGTCCACGAATCCCACGCCGGGCGAGGTGAGTGTGGCCCATAACGGCGTTCTTTTTCTCGACGAGTTGCCGGAGTTCAAACGCTCCACACTCGAGGTCATGCGCCAGCCACTCGAGGATGGAAAAGTCACGATCAGCCGCGCCGCAGGGACGATGACCTTCCCCGCCGGGTTCGTTCTCATCGCGGCGATGAATCCCTGCCCGTGCGGATTTTTCGGCGATCCGCAGCGCGAGTGCCGTTGCTCGCCCGCCCAGATCGAACGGTATCGAAACCGCATTTCCGGCCCCCTTCTGGACCGCATCGACATCCATGTCGAGGCGCCCGCTGTTGCTTTCAAGGAACTCTCCGGCGGCGGTTTAGGTGAAACATCCGCTGCCATCCGTGAGCGGGTGTTGCGTTGCCGCGAAATCCAAAAGCTCCGTTTCTCGGATCAGGGAAAAACTCCCGCAAACGCCCGCATGGGCCACAGTCAGATCAAGAAATTCTGCGCGCTCGACGCCGACTCCACCGAAATGCTCCGGCACGCCATGGAGGACCTGCATCTCAGCGCCCGCGCCTACGATCGCATCCTCAAAGTCGCGCGCACCATCGCCGATCTCGCCGGGAGCGAGGCTATCACCGCCGAGCACATCGGCGAGGCGATCCAATACCGTTCCCTCGACCGCCGCCTCTGGCTTTGAAGCCATGCATCGAGTAAAAATCCATCATCTGAAATCCCAATTCCTCCTCGGTCTCGCCGCCGTCGTTTTGTTTTTCCAGCCACTCCGCGCGGAGGAATCGCCGGTGAAGGATCCCTGGATGAAGTGGGACTTGGCGACCGGCGATTGGTTCGGGAACCGGCCTCTTCTGCGGGATGACGGATTCGATTTCACGGCCACCTACACCTCGCAGGTTTGGGGCAACACCGTCGGCGGCCTTCGCACCGGCGCGACCTACTTTGGACTCCTGCAATTCGGCTTGGCGGCGGATTTGGAGAAAGCCATCGGCTGGCAGGGCGGTTCCTTCAACACCACCTGGATCTGGATCAGCGGAACCCCTCCTGCGCCTGAGCTTGTCGGGTCGAATTTCGGACTCAGCAATTTCGAAGGTCCCGCTTGTTTCCGGGCGCTCGACCTCTGGCTCCAGCAAAAACTTTTCTCCGACCAACTCACTCTCCGTGCCGGGATGTTCAATGTGGATTCGGAGTTCACGGTTTCTGATAAAGCAGCCCTTTTTCAATATGGCGGATTCGGTTGGCCGATCCTTTACAATGGCGACATGGGCGGTTCGCCCGCCTATCCCTATGCCGCGCCGGGTGTTTACATGGCTTTCGAACCCGGCGGAGGGTGGAAATTTCAGGCCGCTGTGATGCAGGGAACCGTTCTGCCGGATTCCGTGAACCCGACGAATTTCGCATGGGATTTCGATCGCTTGAACGGCTATCTGCTGATCGGAGAGGCCTGGTATGGCTGGGACGACGCAAAGCTCCCCGGCACCTTCAAACTCGGCGCGATGTTTGATACCGGCTATTCGCCCTACAGCGACGGAACCGGCAGCGCGTGGGGCGATTCGTTTTTCTACGGGATCATCGACCAGTGGGTTTATCGCGAACCGGGCTCTCAACCAGATTCACCGCAGGGTCTCGCCGCGTTTGTGCGCTCGGGATTCACCGGCAGTCCCGACCAAACGCCCCTGTCGTTTATCTTCAACTCCGGCCTGACCTATACCGGGCTGATTCCCGGTCGGGACTCTGACGCCTTCGGCATCGCCCTTTGCTGGGACACCCTTACGCCCGGCGCGACCGGGGAACTCTCCGGCCCCGAGTCGGGCCTCGAAATCGTTCTCGAAGCGACCTATCAGGCCCAAATCACGCCATGGCTCTCGATCCAGCCCGATGTGCAATATGTGATCCAGCCCGGCGGCAATGGAGCTGTGCCGAACGCTTTCGTCCTCGGCTTGGCCTGTTCGATCGATTTTTAGAAAAGGCCCGCCTTCTTAAAACCTGGCACGCAACTGGCCTGTTCGTCTGTGGCGGGGGATGTCCCCATCGCGCCGGTTTTCCCTCCGATTCAAATTGCGGGCGGAGGGAAAAATATGAACACACACACAACAACTCGAAAACGATGGACCCCCACCGTCTGGATTCAATGCGGTTGCCTGACCGCGCTGGTTCTGGCGGCGGTCCTGCTGATCACCCCACCTGCTGGGGGAGTCGATACGGTTCCAGTCGGGCCATCGGTGCTCGTTCTTTACGACAACGAGGGGCAATACGGCTGGCTCGGAGAAATCTACTCGGCAAAACTCGAGAACCTGCTCGGGCATTTCGAGGCCCGGGTCGTCAGAAAGCCGTTCTCGCAATACCTCGCGGGGGACCTGCAAGGCCACGATGCGACTTTCTACCTTGCGTCGGTCTGGAACGAAACGCCGTTGCCCGGTATTTTCCAGACAGACCTTGAGGCGACCACCCGCCCGTTCGTGTGGCTCGGCGTGAATCTCTGGCGCTACGCTTGGAATCTCGCCGACTATTCCTACAGCCCGGCCTTCGAGCAGCGTTACGGATTCCGGCTTGCGTCCTACTCTGGAGCCAAGCATCCCACCGTGGTCTACAAGGAGACCGAGCTGAAAAAAGAGCAGTTCGACCTCGGCCTGACCCGCCTGGAAATCCTCGATCCCGCCAAGGCGAAGGTCTACGCCACCGCCCTCGACGAGCAGGGTAAAGCCTGGCCGTATGTCGTGCAGAGCGGAAATTTCTGGGTCGTGGCCGACATGCCGATGATCTCGACCAGCTTTGAAAACCGTTCGCTTGCCTTTCAGGATTTGCTCCACGACATGCTGGGCATTTTCCACGAGGAGAAGCACCGCGCCTTCTTTCGCATCGAGGATGTGACGGCGGTCTGCGATCTGCCGACGATCAAGGCGCTCGGCGACACGCTCGACTCGCTCGATGTGCCGTTCACCATCAGCTTGATTCCCGAATACCGCGACTGGTCGGGGGTCTACAATGACGGCGTGGCCGAGACGGTTCGCGTCACCAAAACCAGCCCGGTTACTGCGGAGATCAAGCGTTGGACGACCTTCGGGGGCCAGATTCTGCAGCATGGAACGACGCACCAGATCGATGGATTGCTGAATCCCTACTCGGGAGTCAGCGGCGACGATTACGAGTTCTACCGGGTGACGGCCGACGAGCATGGCTTCCTGACTCTGGTCGGGCCGTTGCCGGACAACTCGATTGCGAATGCGAAGAAGCGCGTGACGCGTGGAAAAAACATACTGCTCAACGCGGGGTTCACGCCGGTGGGTTGGCTCACGCCGCACTACCTATCGACTCCCGAGGGCTATAAGGCGTTTGCCAGCATCTACCCGTTCGCCTGCGACCGAAGCATCCTGTTTTTCAAGGATTCACAGGGCGTCACGCAAGCGAGCGAGTTGAACTCGCCCTTCATCTATCGCGATACCTACGGGCTGAAACGCATCCCCGAGACGATCGGCTACATCGATCCCTGGGGGTGGTATGAAATCCAACCGCCGAGCTTGCCGAACGATCTGTTGCAGCGTGCCAAGGCGCTCAAGGTCGTGCGAGATGGGTGGGCTGGATTTTATTTCCACTGGTATGTCGATCCTCAATACCTGCGCGAGACGGTCGATGGTCTCAAATCGCTGGGCTACGAATTCACCCCCCTCGATGGAACACTTAACTGATCATGTGTGGAATCGTCGGTTATGTTGGGGATTCCGACGCCGTGCCCTTCCTGCTGGAGGGGCTCGGCCGTCTGGAATACCGGGGTTACGATTCGGCCGGCGCCGCTGTGCTGAATCGTGGAAAAATCGAAATTCGCAAAGCGGTCGGCCATGTCTCGTCACTTGTTGAGGAAATCCAAAGCCATCCGGTCTCGGGAACGAGCGGCATCAGCCACACACGCTGGGCGACGCACGGCGGGGTGACGCTGGAAAACGCGCACCCGCACCGCGACGCATCGGGGCGGTTGGTGCTGGTCCACAACGGGGTCGTTGAAAACCACAAGGACCTCCGCGCCGAACTCGAGGCGCGGGGGCATGTCTTCGCATCCCAGACCGATACCGAGGTGATCTCGCGGTTGATCGGCGAGGCTTTCGACGGCCATGAAGACAAGTCGCGCGAGGGTTTGGTTGAGGCCACGAGGGAGGCTTTGCGGCAGGTGAGGGGAACCTACGCGATCGGTGTCCTGCATGAGGATTTGGGGGATTTTCTCCTCGCCGCGCGGAGGGGTAGTCCCCTAGCCCTCGGGCTCGGCGACGGCGGGCAATTCCTCGCCAGCGATCCGGCGGCCGTCGCCGGCTGGGCCTCGGATTTTGTTTATTTGAATGATGGCGAGGTCGCGTGGCTCGATGGCACGAACTTCGAGGTCTCGATGATCGATGGAGGCGCCGCCGCGCCGGTGGATGTGAGATCGATGGACATCACGGCCGAGGCCGTAAGCAAGGGCGACTTCGAGCATTTCATGCAAAAGGAAATCCACGAGCAGCCCGAGACTTTGCGCGAGGCGATGCGGGGGAGGTTGGTTGCCGACGAGGCAACGGCGCGCCTGAATGGAATCGAGCGAAAGCCCGAGGAGTTGCGGCTGTGGGAGACTTTGATTCTCACCGGTTGCGGCACCTCGTTCAACGCGGCGCTGGCCGGCGAATACATCATCGAGTTGCTCTCCCGTGTGCCGGTGGAGTGCGAGATCGCCAGCGAGTTCCGCTATCGAAATTCGCCACTCGAAGTTGGCACGGCGGTCTTTGCGTTGAGCCAAAGCGGGGAGACAGCCGACACGCTCGCAGCGTTGCGGGAATGCCGCCGCCGGGGCGCGCCGACCTTTGGCATTTGCAACAATGCCTTCAGCACGATCAGCCGCGAGAGTGATGGCGGGATCGACCTCCGCGCCGGTCAAGAGGTCGGAGTCGCCGCCACGAAGTCCTTCACCTCGCAAGTGCTCGTGCTCACGATGCTCGGCCTGATGCTCGGGCGCATGCGGGATTTACGCCAGGCCGACGGAGTCCAAATCCTCGAGGCGCTGGAAAAGCTCCCTGACCTCGTCGCCTTGACGCTGGAGCTGGTGGATGTCGATATTCGCCGTATCGCCAAAAAATACGCTGCTGCGAAGAGCTTCCTCTTCCTCGGCCGGCAGGCGAATTTTCCCGTCGCACTCGAGGGGGCGCTGAAGCTGAAAGAGATCAGCTACATCTCCACCTGCGCACATCCCAGCGCGGAGTTGAAGCACGGCGTGATCGCGCTGGTGAACGAGGAAACGCCGAGCGTTTTCATCGCGCCGCAGGACGGGCTTTTCGAAAAAAACCTCGGCAACATCGAGGAGGTGAAGGCCCGCAATGGCCCAGTCTTCGCGGTGGGAACCCAAGGCGACGACGTGCTCGCCGACCTGTGCGACGATGTCGTGCTCGTGCCGCCCTGCGAGGAATTCCTCACGCCGATCCTCACCGTCCTGCCACTCCAATTGCTCGCCTACCATATCGGCGTTGAATTGGGGTGCGATGTAGACAAGCCGCGAAACCTCGCCAAGAGCGTGACGGTCGAGTAGCCGCCGGGACGATTCCTCTTTCCAAACCGCCCGGCATCCAGTGAAAGAGGAATCGTCCCATGAAGGAAAACCGCGCGATCTATCCCGGCAGTTTCGACCCCGTGCATCTCGGTCACCTCGATGTGATCATGAGGAGCACGCAGATTTTCTCGTCCGTGATCGTGGCTGTTGCCGCGAGCCGGGCGAAGGGTCCGCTCTTTGGCGTCGAGGTGCGCATGCAAATGCTCCGCGACACGCTCGGCGACAATCCCGCCATCCAAATTCTCCCCTTGCATGGCCTGCTCGTGGATTTCGCCCGCGAGCAGGGGGTCTTCACCGTGATCCGCGGCCTGCGGGCGGTCTCGGATTTCGAGTTCGAATTCCAAATGGCGCTGATGAACCGCAAGCTCGAGCCGCGCCTCGAGACGGTCTATCTCACGCCGAAAGAGGACTACACTTATCTCAGTTCGCGCATCGTCAAGGAGGTCGCGCTTTTCGGCGGGGATGTGGAAAAATTCGTCCCCGCATCCGCGGCGACCCGCCTCAAGCAGGCACTCATCGAGCCCGGAATCGCTGAGCAGGCGAGGCTCCGCCAAAAAAGTTGAGTCCGGCGTTGCCACGCTCGGAGAACCTTGCTAGAACCCTCGCACTTTCATGGCCATCACTGTCACGCGACCCCGCCTCAATCTGGCTGAAAAAATCTATCTGCCCACAATCATCGGGGGGTTGCTTGTCACGCTGAAGCACATCTTCCGCCAGATCACCGGGCAGACGAAGGTCACCATGCAGTATCCCGAGCAGAAGTGGGACGCCCAGATGCCTTCGTGGTATCGCGGGGCGCCGACGCTCGTGAGCGACGACTACGGCCGCGACCGTTGCGTGGGTTGCCAGATGTGTGAATTCATTTGCCCGCCGCGCGCCATTACGATCCACCCAGAGGAAATTCCGGTCGATGAGCGCTGGGGGAAAGTCGAGAAGCGCCCGAAGACTTTCGATATTGATATGATTCGCTGCATTTATTGCGGTCTCTGCGAGGAAGTCTGTCCGGAGCAGGCGATCTTCCTCCGCAAGGACTATTCGATCACCGGCCTCAGCCGGCAGGAAATGGTCCACGACATCCACAAGCTCCGGGAATTGGGCGGCGAGATGAAGGGCCTCGTGAACAAGTGGAACGATAAAAAGTAGAACGCCCCTTTTCGAACTCGCCCATGCAACTCGCCCTTTTCTGGATTTTCTCGATTCTTATGTTGGTCTTCGCCTTGGGCGTGGTGTTCCTGCGGAATCCCGTCTCCAGCGCGATGAGCCTCGTGATGACCTTCGTTGCCTTGGCGGCGGTGTTCGTGACGCTCGATGCTTTCTTCATCGCGGTCGTGCAAGTGCTGGTCTACGCCGGCGCGGTGATGGTGCTGTTTCTATTTATTATTATGCTTCTTGATCTCCGGGCCGAAAAGCAACGCAAGGTCCGGCTGTCCGCCTGGTTGGGTGGGGGGCTCGTGATCGGCGGCTTTGTCGCCGCGATCTCGCAGGTCGTTTCCGCCTGGCCCGCGCTGCATCAGACCAAGCCTGCCATTGCCGATCCTTCGTTCAACGATGTCGCCGGCGTCGGTTTCACCCTTTTCCTGAATTACAACCTTCCGTTTCAAATCATCGGCGTGCTTCTGCTAGTCGCCACGGTCGGTGTCGTCCTCCTGAGCCGAAAGGAGCTCAAGTGAGGCCGGCCTCGGTTTTTTCCAGAATTTCATGCCTACGCTAGCGCATTACCTCATTGTCAGCGGACTTCTCTTTTCCCTCGGCCTCGCCGGGGTGCTTCTGCGCCGCAATATTCTGATCATCTTCATGGGGCTTGAGTTGATGCTCAATGCCGCCAACCTCTCGCTGGTTGCCTTCTCGCGTTTCAACCTCTTGCCAAATGGGTTGCCTAACTACAATGCCCAGGTGCTGGTGTTTTTCATCATCACCGTGGCGGCGGCGGAAGTGGCTGTGGGCTTGGCGATTATCGTCGCCCTCTTCCGCGCCAAGCAGACAACGCATGTCGAGGACCTCAACACGCTGAAGTTTTGATGAGCACCCAAACCGCGCCCTGGATCATTCTCTTCTCTCCGCTCGTTGCGGCGATCCTGATTTTCCTCATCGGGAGGTTTTCCAAAACCCTGAGCGCCGGCCTTGCGATCCTCTCGGCCGCCACCGGATGCTTCCTGAGTTGGTGGCTATTCCGCCAAACCGAGATCGTGCCGCCGCAGGCTTTCACTTGGCTGAACTTCGGTCCGGAACTCACGATCTCAATCGGCTTCACGATTGATCATTTGAGCAAAGTCATGCTCCTCGTGGTGACCACAATCTCGACCCTCGTCTTTATCTACTCCACGGGCTACATGCGGGAGGAGGAGGGCTACACGCGCTTTTTCGCCGGACTCTCGCTGTTCCTCTTTTCGATGCTCGGGATCGTCCTCGCGGACAATTTCGTGATGATGTTCATCTTCTGGGAGCTCGTCGGCGTGAGTTCCTACATCCTCATCGGGCACTACTACTCGAAGGACTCGGCGGCTGACGCCGGCAAACAAGCCTTCATCGTCAACCGCATCGGCGACTTTGGCTTCATGCTTGGCATCCTGTTGCTCTGGTCGGCGACCGGCACGGTGGCTTTCTCGGGCTTGGTCTCGGCGATCCCGGGTTTCCAAGGTGCGCCGGTATATCTCACTGTCGCCTGCGTTTTGGTCTTCATGGGGACAGTTGGAAAGTCCGCACAGATGCCGCTCCATGTCTGGCTCCCGAATTCGATGGAAGGCCCGACGCCCGTCTCCTCGCTGCTCCACGCCGCGACCATGGTCGCCGCCGGCGTTTACATGCTGGCCCGCATTTTTCCGATCCTCGAAGTCGTTCCCGACGCGCGCGAGATCATCGCCTGGGTCGGTGGCATCACCTGCTTCGGTGCCGCGCTCATGGGCACGCAACAGAACGACATTAAGCGCATTCTCGCCTATTCGACGATCTCCCAACTCGGCTACATGGTGCTCGGTATCGCGGTCGCGCCGACCTCGAACGAGGCGATGTTCCACCTTTTCACCCACGCCTGCTTCAAGTGCCTCCTCTTCCTTGCAGCGGGTTCCGTAATGATCGCCATGCACCACGAGACCGACATGTGGCACATGGGCGGGCTCCGCAAAAAAACTCCCGTCACGATGATCTGCTTTATCGCCGGAATGCTCGCACTCTCCGGTTGCCCCTTCACCAGTGGTTACTTCAGCAAAGACCTCATCATTGAATGGGCTGTTGTGAAAATTCCATTCCTCGGCTGGCTCGCCGCCGCCGCCGCAGGCCTCACCGCTTTCTACATCTTCCGCGAATTTTTCGGAGTGTTTTTCGGCAAGGCCCGCAGCGAGCATGCCGAACACGCCCACGAGCAACCGATCTCGATGCTTGTCCCGATGCTCATCCTCGCCGTCCCAGCCCTCTTCGCCGGACTGCCGATGGTTCAAGAGCACTTCTTCACCCTCTCGCATCCCGACGAGCACGCCGTTCCTCACCTCCTGCATCCGTTCCTCTACGCGATGTTCTTCGGCGGCGCCGGCCTCGCGGCCCTGCTCTATTTCAAAGCCGAGAAGGACCCGATCTCGATCCCGCTTTTCGCCAACCGCCTTTACATCGACGACATCTACTTCTGGTTCGTGAACAAAATCCAAGGCGGCGGCTCGATCGCGCTCTCCTGGGCCGACCGCTGGGTCGTTGACCTCGTAATCGTCCAAATCCCGAGCAAGCTCACCTGGGCCTGCGGTTTCGCCCTGCGCTTTCTGCAAATCGGCAACATCCAAGCCTACGCCTTCTTCTTCGGCGCGGGCGTCGTCGGCCTCCTCTACATCCTGCTTTCCAAATGAGCACCGTCAGCCCGCTACTCTTTCTCATCCTTGTCCCGCTGGTTGCGGCCGGTTTTGTGATGCTGGGTGGAAAAGCCCGCACCATCTCACTTGTCGCCTCGGCCTTGAATTTGGTTCTCCTTCTCGTGCTGGCCGTGAAATTCCGGGGATTCGAAGCCGGCTACCATTTCGTCTCGAGCTTCCCTGTGGTTCCCCAGCTCGGCATCCACTTCACCCTCGGCGCGGATGGCTTGAGCCTCGTCATGCTTTTCCTCTCAACGGCCGTCACCCTCGCTGCCATCGCCGTGGCCCGTCCCCCGGTGGCTAACGACCGCTGGTTCTACGCGAGCCTTCTTTTTATATCGGCCGGCGTCATTGGCGCCTTCGCCTCGGTGGATGTGTTTTTCTTCTACATGTTCCACGAACTCGCCCTGATCCCGACCTTCCTATTGATCGGAATTTGGGGATCTGGCGACCGGCAGGCGGCCGCATGGAAAGCCACCGTGTATCTGGCCACCGGCAGCTTCGTTCTCCTCTTGGGACTCGCCGGCCTTTATCTCATTCAACCGATCGGTGATCGCAGCTTCGACCTCCGCCACATCGTCCAACTCGCCGAAGCGGGCAAAATCCCCGACAATCCGATCGTCTACCTCCTGTTGCTTTTCGGATTCGGAACGCTCGTTTCACTCTTTCCCTTCCACACCTGGGCTCCCCAAGCCTACGCCTCCGCGCCTGCTCCGGCGGCGATGCTCCACGCCGGTGTCCTCAAGAAATTCGGCCTCTACGGCCTCCTGCGCATTTGCGCCCCTGTCTTTCCCGAGTCGATCCAAGCGCTGCTCCCTCTGCTGCTCATTATGATTATCGGCAACATCGTCTATGTCGGGTATGTGACGATCGCCCAGCGCAAGCTCGACACCATGCTCGGCTACTCAAGCGTCATGCACATGGGCTACATTTTCCTCGGCTTCGCCGCGCTCAATGTCGTCAGCCTCACCGGCGCCTCGCTCATGTTGCTCAGCCACGGATTGACCGTCGCCCTTCTCTTTGCCCTTTGCGGGGAAATCCGCGAGCGCACCGGCACGCTGGAGTTTTCCGAACTTGGCGGCATCGCCCGTGCCACCCCGCGCCTAGGCCTCGCCTTCGGTTTCGCCGCCATGGCCTCGGTCGGCTTGCCCGGCTTCATCGGATTCGCCTCGGAGTTGATGGTTTTCTTCGGCTCGTTCGTGGGACAACCCACCCTGATGCGGGCTCAAACCGAAGCCGCCGCCGAGGTTTTCCGCTTTAACCCGATTCAGATCGCCACCATTTGCGCGGTCTGGGGAATTGTCATTTCCGCGATCTACATGCTCCGCGCCTACCGGAAAATTTTCATGGGCCCACTGCCGGACCGCTGGTCGCGCCTGCCTGATCTCGCCGGTCTGCCCCGCGTGGCTGCTGTGCTTCTCATCGGCGTCATGCTCTTCTTTGGATTCTTCCCGCAACTTCTCGTGAACCTCGTCACTCCCGCCTTGCTTCAGCCATGATCGATCCCGTTTTTCTGGAAGTTAGCGTCGTCGTCTTGGGCATTTTCCTTCTCATGGCCGAGGCCTTCGGTCTTGCAAAAGAAAAATCCACCCTCGCTTGGTGGGCCATTGGCGGTTTGGTCGCCGTGTTTGTCGCCACCTTCCTCATCGGCCCGAACTCCGAAAGCTTCCAGTCCTCGGGCTTTTATGTGGTGGATGGCCTGTCGATCTTCTTCAAACGCTTCCTAATCCTTTCGACGATCCTCGTTCTTGTGATGTCGGTGGACTACCTGCCGATCGTTCAGCGTTTGGTCCCTGGCGAGCATGCCGGTGGCGGTTCGGGAGAGTTTTTCATCCTGCCCGTCTTCACCTGCGCAGGCCTTATGTGGATGGCCTCGGCGACCGACTTCATCATGATTTTCTGCGCCCTCGAGCTCGTCACGATCTCGTTCTATATTCAGGTCGCCTACCTGCGCCGCAGCCTCTCCAGCCTCGAGGCTGGAACCAAATACCTGATCCTCGGCGCGCTCTCGACCGGCTTCCTCGTCTACGGCATCACTTGGCTTTTCGGGGCAACCGGCCAAACCAACCTAGCCGCCATCCGGGAAGCCCTCTCCGTCGTTCCCGTATCCAACCACCCCGGCATCCTCCTCGGCCTTGCCATGGTGCTCGTCGCACTCGGATTCAAAATTGCCGCCGCTCCGTTCCAATTCTGGGCCCCCGATGTTTACCAAGGCGCGCCGACCCCCGTCACCGCCTACCTCGCCGTGGCCTCGAAAGCCGCCGGCTTCCTCGTGTTGATCCGCGTCCTCGAGCCCTTCTTCGCTATTCCCTCTTTCCAAAATAAATTATTCCTCGCGCTTTTCCTGCTCGCCTTGCTGACCCTGATCTTCGGCAACCTCGCCGCGATTCCCCAGACCAATTTCAAACGCCTTCTCGGCTACTCCAGCATCGCCCACGCCGGTTATCTCCTCATGGGTCTCGCTGCCATCGGTGACGCCTTCGCCGGCCGCGCCGTGGTGTTCTACCTCTGCGGTTATTTGCTGATGACCTTCCTCGCTTTTCTCGTCCTAGTTCCGGTCACCAAAGCCGCAGGGGGAGATGACATCGCGAATTTCAACGGCCTCGCCCGTCGCTCCCCCGGCCTCGCGCTGGCCATGCTCATCGGTGCCGCCTCGCTCGCCGGCGTGCCGTTTACCGTCGGGTTCTTCGGGAAGTATTTCATCTTCGAAGTCGCCTTGAACCAAGGCCTCTACCTCCTCGCCCTCGTCGGAATTGTAACGGTCGCCAGCGGTTTCTATTATTACTTCAAAGTGATCCGCGCGATGTATTGGCAGCCCGCTCCCGAGGGCGCCGGCCCCGTGGCCGTCTCCAAAACCTCCTCCATTGCCATCTTCGCCCTGGCCGCGCTGATCCTCGTCCTCGGCGTCTACCCCCGGCTCCTGCTCAACATCCTGCCCTGATCCATCCCCGCCGGCATGGATGAGTTCTGGAACACTTGGCAACCCCGCGAACGGGCCACTCTGTGTTTCGTCATCGAGGCTGAAAACATCCTGCTCATCCGCAAAAAACGCGGCCTCGGAGCGGGAAAAATCAACGCCCCCGGCGGCCGCATTGAACCCGGCGAGGAACCCCACGAATGTGCCGTCCGCGAAACCTCCGAAGAGGTCGGCCTCACCCCTTTGAATGTCCGCAAGCGTGGCGAACTCCACTTCCAATTTGCCGACGGATACAGCCTCCACTGCGCCGTCTTCGTGGCGAATGAATACTCCGGCGAACTTCTCGAAACCGACGAAGCACTCCCGATCTGGACCCCCTTGAACCGCATCCCCTACGAAGAAATGTGGGCCGACGACATCCACTGGCTCCCCGGCCTGATTGAAGGCGGCACCTTCCGCGGCTACTTCCACTTCGACGGTGAAAAAATGCTCTCCAAGCACCTCATCTGGGAAGGGCGCGAGTAAATCAGCCACCGCCGACTCTGGAAACCTCGAGGTCAAGCTGGATCGGACTCGCAATTTAAAACCAAAAAAGAACAACTTAAACCAGCTATGAAAGCAGCTGCCATTATCGTTGCCGCCGGAGCCAGCACTCGTATGGGCTTCGACAAATTGACTGCTCCGCTCGCTGGCAAGCCGCTCCTCACTTGGAGCCTCCAAGCTGTCCAGGATTGCGCGGAGATTTCCGTGGCGATTTTGGTCTGCCCTCCCCTGAGAAGCGAGGAATTCGCCGCCATCGCCAACCCCTTTCCCAAAATCTCGCGTGTCGTTGCCGGGGGATCCGAGCGTTCCGCATCCGTTCTCAACGGCCTTCTCGCCCTCTCCGAAAATCCTCCCGATTTTGTCGCCGTTCACGATGCCGCGCGCCCGCTGGCAACTCCCGCCCTGTTCACCCAAATCCTCGCCGCCGCCGTCAAACACCGCGCCGCCTCGGCTGCGCATCCTGTAGCGGACTCGCTCCATCGGGCCAACGCCGTGGGGTTGCTTCAGGAGACCCTCTCCCGCCAAAACCTCTTCGCGATGGAAACCCCGCAAGCCGCGTCGTTCCCTGAGCTTCTCGCCGCCATCCGCGCGCACGGGGCCGGGTCCACCGATGAGGTCGGAGCCTTGATCGCCGCCGGCATCCACCCCGTGCCGGTTATCCATGGCGCACCGAATTTCAAGATCACGCATCCTGCTGATCTGCCCGTGGCTGAGGAAATCCTGAAAACCCGCCAAACCGGATGAGCCATCTCGCCAAGCGCCTGCTCTCGCTCGTCGGCGTTCTTTTCTGCGTCGTTTCGATCACTTTCCTCCTCATCCGCGTTTCTCCCGGTGGGCCGTTTGACGGGGAGCGAAAAATCCCGGAGGCGATCGAGAAGCAACTCCTCGCGAAATACAAACTCGATGGTTCCATCTGGCAGCAATACACCAGCTACCTCGGCGATCTCTTGCGCGGTGACTTGCGCCTCTCGACGAAATACCGCAACCGCTCGGTGAACGAAATCCTCGCCCAAACCCTACCCGTCACCCTCGCACTCGGCGGGGCCGCATTTTTCCTCGCGACCTTCGCGGGTGTTTGGCTCGGCACTCTCGCCGCCATGCATCGCGCCACCTGGCGCGACCACGCCGCGATGTTCGCCGCCCTCGCCGCCATTTCGCTTCCCTCCTACATCACCGGGCCTCTGTTGATCCTTGTCTTCGCTCTCACGCTCGGTTGGCTGCCTGCCGGAGGGTGGGGGAGTTTCTCGCATCTGATCCTCCCGGCTCTCGTCCTTGCCGCGCCCGCCGCAGCCGTCATCGCGCGCCTCATGCGCGGAAGCATGGTGGAGACGCTTCAGCAGGATTTTATCCGAACCGCCCGCGCCAAGGGCCTCCGCGAATCCGCTGTGGTCTACCGTCACGCGCTTCGCATCGCCATTCTGCCGGTCGTCTCCTATCTCGGCCCGCTGGCCGCGCACCTGCTCACCGGATCGATCGTCGTCGAAACCGTTTTCAATATCCCCGGCGCCGGTGGATTTTTCGTCCACTCGATCCTGAATCGTGACGGCTTCCTTCTCGGCGGAATGGTGATCGTCTACTGCACCCTTCTCGTCTTCTTCAATCTCCTGGTCGATTTCGCCTACGGCCTCCTCGACCGCCGGATCAAATCCCATGCTTGATCCACGCGTCCTCCACCGGGTGAAAAAAAACCCCGCCGCTGTGGTCTCAGCAGGTTTCCTGGCCTTCATGGTCCTCGCCTGCGTGGCGGGTCCCGGGTTTCTCTCCGCCTCCCTCGGCGAACCCGGCCCGAACCAATACGCGCCGCCTTCGTGGGAACATCCCTTCGGCACCGACCTCAATGGCCGCGATGTTCTTTACCGGGTTCTGACGGGCGGTCGCATCTCGCTTCTCGTGGGCCTCTGCGGCGCGGTCGTGAGTCTTTTTATCGGCACCGCTTGGGGGCTTATTGCCGGCTACGCGGGCGGACGCCTCGATGCCTTGATGATGCGCGTCGTCGATATTCTCTACTCGGTTCCTCGCTTGATTTTCATTCTGATCGCGATCAACGCCTTCAATGCCGGACTTCAGGAATGGGCCTCGCAAGAGGGCCTGCAATGGCTCGTCCAGTCCTCCCGCATCGCGATCCTGATTCTCACCCTTGGCTTCATCGAATGGCTCACGATGGCCCGCATCGTGCGTGGACAGGTTCTCTCGTTGAAGGAACGCCAATTCGTCACCGCCGCCCGCGCTTTGGGCCAGTCCCATACGAAAATCCTCACCCGCCACCTGCTGCCGAACCTCGCCGGAATCATCCTTGTTTATCTTACCCTCACGATCCCCTCGGTGGTCATCGACGAGTCATTCCTGAGTTTTCTCGGCCTCGGCATTCAGGCCCCGCAGGCGAGTTGGGGTTCCCTGCTCGCCGATGGGGCGGGGGCGATTAATCCGGTGCGGAGCTTCTGGTGGCTGCTCGTCTTTCCCGCCGCCGCGATGTCCCTCACACTGCTTGCGCTGAACTTCCTCGGCGATGCCCTCCGCGATGCTTTCGACACCCGCTCGCGCTGACTCACGGATGCAGTTTTTCTGCATTTCTGAAAAAATTGGCTTCATGAAAGCCACACTCTCGATACCCGGTCGCGGACTGATTGCCTTGCCCGCGAAGATGCGGGAAGCATTTGGAATTCGTCCACAAGACAACCTCATTGCCGAGACCACCTTGGAGGGCGTTCTTCTTCGTCCCGGCATGAGCGTGCCCATCGAGATCTATTCCGAGGAGCGAATCGGATGCAATGGCGGCTTCGCCGCACAAGTCGGACGGCTGCGGCGAGCTATCCCTACCTTGGGATTTCGAGGGGCGCTGTCGTGGTATGGTGCGTGAGCACCTATCCTGAAAAATGGGAAAAATCTCATGGCAGCGGCGGGTTTCTCAAAAATCGGGTGATCGATCAACGGGCAAAGGGCAAATGGGCAAAATCTGCCTAACCGAGAGGCGGAGGGGCAAGTGTTTGGCCATAAGAAAAAGATGGCATGTCTGATGCTACGCACGAAGCACTATGCTTGAAGGAATTTACAATAATGCGGCTTCCCTGACTGCTCTTGAAAAATGGCAGGCTGCTATTACGCAAAATCTTACTGCATCAAAAGTCGCTGGTTTTAAGAAAACCAACTTCGCCATCGAGTCGGACGACAAAATCAAAACGAATTTCAATCCCGAGCAATCCGCCGCCCGGCACACGGGGGGGCTGCCGGTTCGCACGACCAGCATCAATTTCAAGCCGGGAGAAATCGAACAAACCCAGAAACCAACCGATATCGCCATCGATGGGCCGGGTTTCTTTCAAATCCAAGGTGCTGACGGAAAAAACCTTTACACGAGAAATGGCGAGTTTCAGTTTAATAACGAGAACACGCTCGTGACCCGGCATGGTTTGCAGGTTTTGGGGGATGGCGGTCCGATTACGATCGATCCAGAGCAGGGCCCGGTCAGCATCGCAAAGGACGGCACGGTTAGCCAAGGCAACAACCTTCTCGGCCGCCTGCAACTCTATGATTTTAATGATCCCCAAGGACTCGTTCGGGTCGAGGGTGGATACTTTGAGGCTCCGGAAGGTGCTCAGCCCAATCCGGTTGAAAATGGGCAAGTGGTTCAGGGTGCCATCGAATCGAGCAATGTGCTGCCGATGGAGGAGTTGGTGAATCTCATTCAAGTGGCCCGTGCTTACGAGGCCTCCCAGCGCTCTATGGTCTCCCATGACGATTTGGTTTCCAAAGCCATCAACTCACTTGGCTCGACAACTGCTTAACATCTCACTGCCATGATCCATCGCATCCTCCAAGCCGCCTCGAGCGGCATGTATGCCCAGCAAATGAATTTGAACACGATCGCGAACAACCTCGCGAATGTGAACACGACGGGCTTTAAAAAGAACAAAATCGAGTTTCAGGACATGCTCTACCAAAAGAAACGCATGTCTGGAGCCGATCAAGGCGCTGGAAATCTCTTGCCGGCCGGTGTGGAAGTCGGAAATGGAACGCAAGTCGCATCGACGGCAAAAATTTTCACCCAAGGCCAGCTCACTCAAACCGGCGAGAAAATGGACATCGCGATTCAAGGTGACGGATTTTTGGAAGTCCAGATGCCGGACGGAACGAATGCCTACACACGCGACGGCGGGCTGAAGGTTTCGGCCAACGGGAATGTGGTGACGAATGATGGTAACCAAGTTTTGAGCGGCTTCGGCACCATTCCCCCCGATGTGCAGAATATTTCGATTTCCCCTGAAGGTCAGGTGACGGTCCAGACCCCGGGCGGCACTCAGAATTTCCAAATCCAGCTCGTTCGGTTTAACAACCCAGCCGGTCTTACGGCGATGGGGCAGAACCTCTACAAAGAAACCCCCTCGAGCGGCGCGCCCACTTTGGGAACTCCCGGCCAGGCGGGATTCGGCAGCGTCCTTCAAAACTATCTTGAAACCTCGAATGTGAATGTGGCCGAGGAAATGGTGAACATGATCCTCGCGCAGCGTGCCTACGAGGTTAATGCCAAGGCGATCCAAACCTCGGATCAGCTCTTGGAGATGACTAACAACCTCAAGCGTTGATGAAACTCCTCACCGCGATTCTGATTCCCGTTGCGGCGGCGGCCTCGATTCAGGCCTCCGAATTGGGGAATATCCTCACGCCGCTGGCCTCGTTGCCCAAGAACCCATCCGTCCCGAGTTTGCCCGCGCGTGCCACCCAGCCCGCGCCGCCGGCGGTGGTGACCTCGGTGGGCGATTTCAATTTGAGCGAGGCGCAGGTTTTGGATGCTTTGCAGCGCGAGTTGACGGTCAGCCTTGGGCTGCGCGGCGATTTGAAGTTGAGCTTCGTTGAGCCTTGGAATCCTGTCGAAATCAAGAATGGCAAGGATTGGAAAGTGGTCGTCGATGGAGTTCCGAAAAATGGCCTCTCCGCAAATTTTCCCGTGCGCTTCAGCTTGGAGGCGGGAGGAAAGAAAGTCGGGGTTTGGCAATTTCATTTGAAGGCGCAACTCATCGAGCCCGTCTGGGTTTCCAGTCGCAAGCTCGAGCGCGGCGTGTCGATCAATTCTGCTGTCGCCGCACTCAAAGAGGTCGATGTTTTGAGCTCCAACAAGGAACTCCTGACAGCCGACCAGAATCTGGATCTTTACGAAGTCGCCCAGCCTGTTCCTGCCGACCAAATCCTCTCTCGGTCCGATATCACGCCACGCCGGATCGTCCGTCGCGGGAAGTTGGTCGATGTGGTCGTCAATGAAGGCGGAATTAACATCACTATGAAAGGCATGGCTTTAGCCGATGGCGGGGTGGGGGAGACGATCGGCATCCGAAATGTGGATAGCAAAAAAGACTTCCAAGCCCAAGTGGTGGGCTCGAACACCGTCCAAGTGAAATTTTGAAAACGAAAATGAAATTCACACCCCTTTTGTTATCGATGGCTTGCGTGGCCTCTGTTGCAGCCGGCTCCACGCAGGCCCAAGCCAATTCCCTCTGGGTCAAAGCCGGAAACACCGAGCAGAGCATGTTCGCTGACAAAGTGGCCCGGGGAATCGGAGATATTTTAACGATCGTGGTGGACGAAAGCACTACCACCTCGCAGAGCGCGAATATTTTAACCCGTGACGAATATCAAGGGGGCGGGGGCATCGGAATCGCGATGAATCAGTTCTTGAACCAGTTTTTGCAGGCGGCTCCGCGTTTGTTGGGATTGGCGACCGGGCCCTCGACTACCGACAAAAACGGCAACACGAGCGTGCCGGTGGGTGGCGGCAACAATATCACGATTCCCACACTGGACCTCGCTGCTTCCGGCAAGTGGAACGGAGGCGGGGAGACAGAGAATAAGTTAACGATCACCAACCGCACGGCTGTCACGGTGGTCGATGTTTTGCCGAATGGAAACTTGGTGGTCGAAGGGGCAAAAATCATCCGCTCTGGTGTCGAGGACCAATATGCCTACCTGCGCGGAGTGGTTCGCCCTGTCGATATCGAGCACGACAACACGATTCCTTCGACAAAAATTGCAGACGCCCAAGTGGAGTTCATCCCGGCGGGTGAGTTGACTGAAGCCCAGAAGAAGGGCTGGCTCCTCCGTGCTTGGGATAAAGTGAAGCCTTTCTGATTTGATTCTTTTGTGAAAAACCTCGTTCTCATTCCCTTGATGGCTCTGGCGATTGCCGCTCCGGCCATCGCCCAAGTCGGCGATTCCCCGGCGATCACTCTCAACTACAGCGGCGGGTCCCGTATCAAAGACCTGATCGATGTCGAAGGAGCCCGCGACAACCAATTGAACGGCTATGGCCTTGTCGTCGGTCTTGCCAACACTGGTGACAGTAAAATCGACTCGACTTTGCAAACGATCGCGAACTCCTTGAAAAATTATGGCGTCAATGTGCCGATGGATGCCATCAAGTCCGGCAATGTCGCTGCTGTTATGGTCACGGCCGAGATTCCGGCTTTTGTGAAGCCGGGCAATCGCATCGATGTGACCATTTCCTCGATTGGCGATGCCAAGACGCTGCAAGGCGGTGTTCTTCTACAAGTCCCGCTCCAAGGTGCCGACAAGACAGTCTACGCCGTTGCTCAAGGCGCCATCGCGGTGGGCGGTTTCCTCGGTGGCCAAGGCGGGGCGGGCGGAGCGACGGTGCAAAAAAACTTCCCGACGGTAGCCACCATTCCGAACGGCGCCATTGTGGAACGCGAAATCCCCACGCAAATCGTCAACAACGGCTCGATGAACCTGATGCTTCGCGAGGCGGATTTTACTTCCGCCGCCCGCATGGCGGAGGCGATCAATCGCGTTTTCCCGAACTCTGCAGTAGCCAGAGATTCCAAGACCGTGAATGTTTTGGTGCCGGCGGAATACAACAACTACGAGGTGAATTTCCTCGCCACGATCGGGAGTATCGAAGTCGAACCCGACACCGCTGCCCGAGTGGTCATTAACGAACGCACTGGCGTGATCGTCGCCACCTCGAATGTCCGCGTATCCAAAGTCGCCGTCAGTCATGGTTCTCTTACGATTTCCGTGGCCTCGAATCTCACCGCCAGCCAGCCAAACGCGCCGCTCTTTGGCAATGCCGCCGGTCAGACCGTGGTTCTCAATAGCACGACAGCTAATGTGAACGAGCAGAAGGGTGGATTCAAAGTCGTCGAAGACAATCCCACGATCGATGATGTCGCCAAGGCCCTTAATGCCCTCGGGGTCAGCACTCGCGACATGATGTCCATTTTCCAAACCATGAAGCGCGCCGGAGCGCTGCAAGCGGAACTCGTTTTGAACTAACCATGGATATTTCAGCCATCTCTCCGCAAGCCGCTCTCCCTATGAACCCTGACCTCGGGGTCATGGCTGCGGCCGGTAAAAATTCCCGCCCGGACGGCAAGGATGCAAAAATTGCCGACTCCTGCAAACAGTTCGAAGCGATTCTATGGCGCCAAATGCTCGAAAAAGCCCTTGAGCCGATGCTGCACTCCACTGAGTCCGGCGGGGATAAGACCGGGACATATAACTACTTTATGACCAATACAATTTCGGAAGAAATCAGCAAAGGTTCCAACGGAATCTCCTCTGTTCTTTACGCCCAATTGATTAGCAAAACTCCAAAAACCTCCAAACTATGAACACACAAAACAAATTCCAAGAGATCGTCGCGATGCTCCAAAACGAACTCCAAGAATACGGGGGGCTCTTGCATCTCTTTGATCGCCAACAGAAATGCATCGTCCATCAAGATCCGACCGGATTTTTGGATATCAATGTCGATGTCGACGAGCAGATTGCAAAACTTACCCACTGCCGCCACGAGCGCGAGGAACTCGTCCGCCAGACCGCCGTGGCCCTTGGCAAATCGAAGGACATCACGCTTACCGCGTTGAGTCATAGCTTCGCCCCTGAGCATCAACCCCTTTTGCGGGCATTGATCGAAGAAATCAACGACCTCATCACTCGCACCCAGCGCCGCACCCGCCAAAATCGCATGCTTCTTGCCCAGTGCGTGGAGTCGGCACGGCAATTGCTTGCTATCAGCAACCCCGGAGCGATTCCAGGAACCTACGGGGCCCACGGACAGATCAGAACCCAATACAACACCGACCGATACACCGCCGCCGTCGCCTGAACCGACCAAGGCGGGAATAAGGTCCCGAACAAGGAAGTTTCAAAATTATGGCAGGCCTCATCTCCTCTCTGCAAAACAGCAGCGCCGCCCTCCGGGTCCACTCGAAGGGACTGGAAATCACGGGCAAAAACCTCGCGAATGTCAACAACCGGGGTTACTCCAAGGAGCGTGTCGAAATCGGCGATCGCGGCCAGATCAATACTGGCGTCGCCACCGAGAGCATGGGTGTCGAAGCCATGGGCCTCCGCCAAAACCGCGACGCCCTCCTCGATAAAAGCGTGATGCGGGAGCTGACCGCCACAGCGGACTTGGAGGCCTCTCAAAAAGTGCTCACGAGTGCTGAGACGGCCTTGGGTCAATTTCTTGATCGCACAAAAGATTCCACTTCAATCCAAAATGCAACGGGTGCCAGCGGGGGAGCGATCGGCGATGCGCTGACTGATTTCTTTAATTCTTGGGAGAGTGTTTCGGTAAAATCACAAGATGTTGGTGAAAAGCAATTATTGCTGGAAAAGGCAAAGATATTGGCGGAAAAGCTTAATCAGACCGACAAGCGACTGGCTCAAGTTCAAACCGATGTTGATGCCCAGATTCAAACGGATGTTGGAACTGTGAATCAACTCCTTGCCGAAATTGCGAAAACCAACGACTACATCGCTAAAGCCGAACTTGTAAAACCATATTCTGCTGTCGATTTGCGCGATCAACGCCAAGCGAAACTTGAGGAACTGTCAAAATATATTGATATTCAGTTTGAAAATATCACAGATGGTTTGGGTCAGATTAAAGTTACATCCGGCGATGTGGTTCTTGTGGACGGGAAAGATGTTCCTGGTCAACTGTCTTTCGTGGATGATTCCACAAGCGCCGATTTCCGGACTTTTAAGCTAGGCGGCAATCCTTTCGTTCCCGCCAATGGAAAACTTGCAGCGCAACTCGAGTCTTCTACTGGAACCGTTCAAAATGCCCGCAACGAAATAGCTGCTCTGAAAACGAATCTCAAAAATGAGGTGAATTCAGCTTACACTCCCGCCGCATTTTTTGCAGTAGATTCTACAACTGGAAATATTTCTGTTTCTGTAACATCAATTTCCGCTGGTTCGAGTGGAAGCAATCAAATCGCGTTAAATGTGGCTGCACTCGGCACGAAAACATTCACAGCCTTGGGTTCTTCTACCTTTAACTCATATTTCAACAAGACTGTCACCACAGTGGCCCAGCAGTTGAATTCTACAAATACCCGTTTGGAAGACCAAAAGCTGAGCGAGGAAATGGCGATCAATGCTCGCGATCAATACAGTGGCGTTTCTCAAGACGAGGAAATCTCAGACATGATGAAATTTCAGCGTAGTTTCCAAGCTTCAGCGCGTCATATCAATGTGATCGACAGCCTTCTTGAGCAAGTCGTTAATCGACTCGGTGTGGGCTAATAAAATAATAAAACCATGAGAGTTACATTCAACGCATTTCCCGATACCCTCTTGGGCCGTCTTCAGTCCTTAGGCTCGGAGCAGAATAAAGCATTGACTCAACTCAGCACGGGGCAGCGCATTTCTGCCCCTAGCGACGACGCGCCAGCGATGCAGCGAATTCTCAATCTGCGCACTGAAAAAAAGCAGAACCAACAATTCCATCGCAACGCAACCGATGGATTAGAAAAAAGCAAAGTTACTTTCTCGTCGCTAGAACAGATTAAAGATTTGCTGGTCCGTGCCTCTGAGTTGTCCGCAGGTATCAATGGGGCTTCCTCTCCCAATGAATATTTTGCAAAATCTTCAGAAATCAATCAACTCATTGAACAGGGGTTGAATGTAGGAAATACGAAACTACGCGGGTCTTATCTTTTTGCAGCCGATTCTCCGGAAAATCCCGCCTTTTCAGCTACACGGGATCCCCAAACCAATAAAATTACAGCTATATCTTACGCGGGAAGCCCCAATGACTCGGCGATCCGGATTGGTGAGGACACCGAAATCAAGGTGGGCTCTTCCGTTTCAGAAAACGAAAAAATTTCTACAATATTAAATAAACTCATCGCCCTTCGAGATGCGATGGATGCTCCTGCTTCTTCAACCAAGGCTGACACCGTGATTGGAATGCGGGGGCAGGGGACAAACAATCTCGACCAACTCGAAAACGATATCCTCTCCACAATTTCTCGCGCCGGCACCATCCAATACCGCCTTGAGACGGCGATGAAGGATTTGGAAACCCGATATGAAGCCACTGAGCAGTTGATTTCCAAGGATGCCGATATTGATTTCGCCGAGGCCACGGTCCGTTTGAACCGCGCACAGATGGCCCAGCAAGCCGCCATACAAAGTGGCGCCATGATTCAGCGAAATTCTTTGCTCGACTACATTCGCTGATTTCATTTAGACACCTGCGATGCTTGTTGAAGCCGCCATATCGGGACAGGAGGAATTCGTTCCCGATGATACGAACAACAAATTTTTCATGCCCGAGGGACTCATCGGGCTTTCGGACTTTAAAAACTTCGAACTGATCGTTGATCCGGACACATTGCCGTTTGTTGTCTTGCGCTCTTACAATGGTGATGAAATCCAGATACCGGCGCTGGAACCGGTAAATTTCGTTCAAAATTACAAACTCAACATTGGTGATGAGGATGCCGAGACGCTCGGCTTGCGGGGAGCGGATTCGAATCCGTTGATCCTGAATGTCGCCACCATCAAGTCGTTCGAACCGCAAAAGGTGACGCTCAACCTGGCGGCTCCGATTTTGATTAACCGTCGCACACGCGTCGGCAAGCAAGTGGTTCTGGTGAATTACCAAGACTACTCGACGCAGCATGTGCTGATCGATGAAACCGTGAGCCACTAGACCGACCCATGCTCACGCTCTCACGAAAAATCGGCGAAACCATCCAGATCGGGGACAACATTGTCCTTCTGATCAAACGAGTGGATGGCGAAGTGGTCCGCATCGGTATCGACGCTCCGAAGAGCATCCCGATCTACCGCGGGGAAATCTACGAGGAAATCAAGGCCCAGAACCTCGAAGCGATCAAGAATCCCCAGACCTCGCTCACCAAGCAAAATCTCGGAAAACTCCGCCTTGCGGCTTCATTTGCCCGCAATCTTGGCGGCCCCAAACCGGCAAGCCCGCCGGATGCTCCCGAGCAAAAGCCACCCGCCGAGTAATCCCGCCGAATCTTCCGGTTATCACCGGAGTTGATTTACGGGGATTGGGCCTTTTTACTGCCGCGTCCATGCCGATTCGATTTTTCAACACGCACACCCGCCAAGTCGAAGACTTTTCTCCCCGCGAGCCCGGCGTGGTGAGGCTCTACACCTGCGGCCCGACGGTTTACAATTTCGCCCACATCGGAAATTTCCGCGCGTATGTCTTCGAGGATTTGCTCCAGCGCCATCTCGAATTCCGAGGATTTCGCGTCGATCGCGTGATGAATCTCACCGATGTGGATGACAAGACGATCCGCGGCTGCCGCGCCGCCGGCCTAGCCCTTGCCGATTTCACCGCGCCCTTCAAACAAGCCTTCTTCGCCGACCTCGACACGCTCCGTATCAAGCGCGCGAATCATTATCCCGAGGCCACCGAGGCGGTCCACATCGAGCGCATGATTTCGATGATCTCAACCCTCGTGGAAAAAGGCCACGCCTACCGAGCCGAGGATGGCTCCGTGTATTTCCGCATCCGCTCGTTTCCCGATTACGGCCATCTGGCCCACTTCAACCTCGAGGATTTGCGCGATGGTGTTCGCGTGCGGAACGACGAATACGAAAAGGAAAATGTCGGCGACTTTGCTTTGTGGAAGGCCTGGGACGAAGCGGATGGCGATGTCGGCTGGGAAAGCCCCTGGGGCAGGGGACGCCCCGGTTGGCACATCGAATGCAGCGCCATGGCCACTGGAATCCTCGGGCCGGAACTCGATATCCACTGCGGCGGCGAGGACAACATTTTCCCGCACCACGAGGCCGAGATCGCCCAAAGCGAATGCTGCACGGGGAAAAAATTCGTCCGCCTCTGGATGCACTGCCGCCACTTGCAGGTCGAGGGATCGAAGATGGCGAAGAGCGCCGGAAATTTCTTCACCCTCCGCGATCTCGTCGAAAAAGGCTGGTCCGGCCGCGAGGTCCGCTACGCCTTGATTTCGGTGAAATACCGCGAGCCGCTGAATTTCACCTTCGAGGGGCTCTCCGCCGCCCGCAGCGCGCTCCAGCGCCTGGATGAATGGACGGCCCGTCTGCGCGACACCGCCAAAACCGAAACCGCCTCTGCGCCCTTTGCCGGCCTCGAAGCCTTCGGCGAGGCTTTGGATGACGACCTCAACATCTCCGCCGCGCTCGCCGCCGTCTTCGAAACCATCCGCGAGACCAACCGCCGCATGGATTCCGCCAGCCTCCAGCCCGCCGAGGCTGTGACACTTTTGAAATGGCTCGAGGGCGTGAATTCCGTTTTGGCGCTTGAGCCGGACGCCGAAAAAATCCCCGCTGCCGTTGAGGAACTACTCGTCCGCCGTGCCGAGGCCCGCGCCTCGAAGGCTTGGAAACTCAGCGACACACTGCGTGACGAAATCCTCGCCATGGGCTGGATGGTCAAAGATACCAAGGACGGCCAAAAACTCACGCCCGCCCCGCAAACGGCGGCGCCCACCCGCTAAACTCCATGTATCCCATCGACGATTTTTTCGACCTCAGCCATTGCGAACACCGCGCCCTTTTTGAAAACGCGGAGAATGTCTGGGATGTCCTTCCCAAAATCGGAGCCTATCTGAAATTCCGCATGAAGCCGGGCATCCACGGCCGACTCATCGGAAAGCCGTTTGTGAGCGGCGCGGTCTTCGTCGGCAAAAACACCGTCATCGAGCAGGGTGCCATGGTTAAAGGCCCGGCCTGGATCGGCGAGAACTGCGAGATTCGAAATGGCTGCTACATCCGTGAGAATGTCATCCTCGGCGACGGCGTTGTGGCGGGAAATTCCTGCGAATTCAAAAACTGCCTCGTTTTCGACAAGGCACAGGTGCCGCATTTCAACTATGTCGGCGACTCGATCCTCGGTTACGAAGCCCACCTCGGCGCCGGTGTGATTTTATCGAATGTCCGCCTCGACAAGGCCCCGGTCACGGTTCACGGCCCCGGAGGGAGGGTTTCCTCGGGCTTGAGAAAATTCGGCGCCATCGTGGGCGACCAGGCTGAGATCGGCTGCAATGCCGTCCTAAGCCCGGGCTCGCTCATCGGACGCCAGAGCGTGATTTACCCTGGCAGCAACTGGCTCGGCTACCTGCCGCCACAGCACATCGCGAAGCTCAAGCAGGAATTCTCCCTCGTGCCGCGACGGATGCCTGAAGAGTGAAGCCCGGTCAGACCGGAAGCTGCATTTCGTAGTCGAAAATCTCGTCGGCCTTGAAAAACCTGTTCAACTCGATCTTCGCGTTGTCGAGGCTATCGGAGGCGTGGGCGATGTTTTTCATGACCGTCTGGCCGAAGTCGCCACGGATCGTGCCCTTGGCGGCCTTCGTCGAATCGGTCGGCCCGAGAAGCTCGCGGATGCGCTCAACGGCATTTTCACCAGCCAAAGCCAGCGCGATGACAGGCGTGGCGCTCATGAAATTTTCGACCTCGGGGAAGAAAGGTTTCGTGGCGATGTGGGCATAGTGCTCGCGCAACAGGCCCGCATCGGCGCGGAACATTTTGCACCCGCGGATCTGGAATCCCGCTTGCTCGAATCGTTTCAAGACCTCGCCGGCCTTGCCGCCAGTGATGCAATCGGGTTTCAGAAGAATCAGTGTGGTTTCCATTGGGGCGGACAATCTAGCGCTCGAAAAGGGCAGGGGAAGCAGATTCTTCCACGCTGGCCGCAAGGATTTTGCTTCGCGGCAGGACCGGATTTTTGGAAGGTGACTCCGTGAAAAATCCGACGTCCGTCCGCATTGGCATCACGCCCGGCGATCCCGCAGGGGTCGGTCCCGAGGTTATCGCGGCGGCCTTGCGGGATTTGAAACTGCCCGCAGGTTGCGAGATCGAGGTGCTGGCTTGCGGCAAAAACCACTCCCTTGGAAAACCCACTCCCGAATCGGCCAGAGAGGCGTTCGTTGCCTTGGAGACCGCCGCCCAAAAGCTCGCCTCGGGCGAATGGCAGGCGGTCGTCACCGGTCCGGTCTGCAAACGCGCCATGCATGAGGTGGGTTTTGATTTTCCCGGCCAAACCGAATTCTTCGCCTGCCGCGCGGGAGTCGAGAATTTCGCCATGTGCCTCACGGGCGGTTCGCTCACTGTGGCATTGGTCACAGCCCATGTGCCCCTGGCCAGCGTTCCTTCTCTTCTCAACGCCTCGAAAATCCTCCGCGTCGGCAAACTCCTCGCCGACTTTCTTCGCGCCCGAGGAATTGCCTGTCCCCGAATTGCCGTGGCAGGCCTGAATCCCCATGCTGGCGAAAATGGGGACCTCGGCCGTGAGGAAATTGAAATCATCGCCCCTGCCGTTGAGGAACTGAAGCCCCACGGCGACTTCCAAGGCCCCTTCGCGCCGGACACTGTTTTCCACCGCGCGGTGGAGGGGGAATTCGATGGAGTCCTTTGCATGTATCACGACCAAGGCCTGATCCCGCTCAAGCTCCACGCCTTTCACGAAGGAGTGAATGTCACGCTCGGCCTTCCATTCGTTCGCACCAGCCCGGACCACGGAACAGCCTTCGAGATCGCCGGTTGCGGCATCGCTCGCCACGACAGCATGAAATCCGCCATCCGCCTAGCCGCCGAACTCGCCACCTTGGCCCCTACGATTGGAAGGTAGGGTTTGTTGTAATAGCAGTCCTATGCCGGTTTGGAAGGGAACTGCGAATTCCAGATGATGAACGCGAACCGGATACAATGGCGGCTTCGCCGCTAAAATGGGAGGGCTATGGCGAGACAGTGATAACTGAAGTGAAGACAAAAATCTTCATCAGCCCGTGGGCAGGGTCGCGGTTTATGATTTTACCTCTCCCTCCGCGCCTCGGTCGATTGGCGT